>JAOZQF010000059.1 GCA_029932345.1 Desulfuromusa sp.
AAACCTGAGCCTGATACGGTTGGAGATCAACGGGAAGCGGAGCGAGTGTCTCGTTCTTTACCGCCTCGTGATATGCCTGAGCGACATGGTCATTGTCATCGGTGTAATCGTTTTTCAGCAGGTATTTGTATATCTGCTTAGCCATCTGAGGCGTCACTTCAACATTGTCGCCAGCAACAGAAAGCATCTTGCCTTTGAAATATGCTTCATCAGCCACTCGTGGTCTTTCCGAAAGAGATTCGCTGATATCTTTCTGCAATGCGGTGACAAAATCCTTATAGCTTTCGCTGGCAACAACGGTTAGCACATTGGTCTGGTGGACAGTTGCTGGATTGTCCTGTCTTTCACCAAGCTGATTCACTGCGATGCGAAGACCACGACCAACCTCCTGCCTACGGGAAATGGTGTTGTCGCTATGCTTCAAAGTGCAGATAACAAAGACGTTCGGATTGTCCCAGCCCTCGCGTAATGCGGAGTGGGAAAATATGAACCGGGTCGGTTCTTCAAAAGAAAGTAATCTTTCCTTGTCTTTTAGAATCAAGTCGTATGCATCGACATCATCGGTCTCTGTTGACCTTGCCCCGGTGGTCGGATCAATCATCCGTTTGCTTTTTTTGTCGATGGAAAAATATCCGTTATGCGTGCGGTCAACCGGGATACCCTCCAGGTGCTTTTTGTATCCTTCGTGCAGGAACAGATCCTGTTTCAGTTCGTTCAGTGCTGTCTTGTATTCCTCTTCAAATATTTTGGCATATTCACCGCCCTCTTCACCGGCATCAGTGTAAACACGGTACTTGGCAACTTTGTCGATGAAGAAAAGGGTCAGAACTTTGATGTTCTGATGAAAAAGCACCTGCTCCTTTTCAAAATGGGATTTGATTGCTTCGCGAATCTGGATTCTCCGAAGGGCAGTTTCGTTCACATCCCCAGTCGCTTCTCCGGCCAGCAACTGGAGACCATTTGTAAACTCTACAGTATCCGTAACGGCATTGATGTCTGTGATGACAAAGCCTTTGTACTGATCCAACTGACCTGACAGGTCATAAAGATTGTCGCCTTTTTTGAGTTTGCGAATCTTAGGCTTGATACCGCTATTCTGCTTAACCTCAAGTTCAATTTTGGCAACGGGAGTTTGCTTGGAAACTTCGATGGACTCTAGGTAGAGGTAGGCATTCGTACCGGTCAAGCCTTTAACGGAAATACCACGGACAGCTATTTTCTTGACCAACTTCTGATTGTACGCATCCAGAGCGTCCAGGCGGTGTACTTTATTGTGTTGAGTTTTGTGGGTGGCAGAGTAGCGCAGGACAAACAGTGGGTTGAATTCCTTGAGAGAATCCAGCGTCTTTGCACCTTCCATTTTTTGTGGTTCATCTAGAACCAGGATTGGTCGGTTAGCTTTGATGACGTCAATTGGTCGGCGGCTCTGAAAATCATCAAGCTCCTCATAAATACGGCGATTATCTTTGCCTCGGGCATTAAAAGCCTGAACATTAATCACCATGACGTTTATTCCGGCATCTGAGGAAAAACTTTCAAGGTTGTGGAGCTGCTTGGAGTTGTAGATGAAAAATTTGGCTTTTTTATTGTAGCTTTCTTGAAAATGCTCGGCGGTGATTTCCAGTGATTTATAAACACCTTCACGGATGGCAATGCTGGGAACAACAATAATAAACTTGGTCCAGCCAAATTGCTTATTCATCTCGAAAAAAGTTTTAATATAGCAGTAAGTCTTACCGGTACCAGTCTCCATTTCTACATCAAGATGGTATGGTGCAATCGCTAACGCTTTTCTTGTGTAGGTCCTATCCACCACAAAAGCATCTCTTCTTATGGTTTTAAATTCATTGACAGACTGGTTCTGTGGCAAATTTTGATTTCGCTGAACAGCTTGGATATTTTCTAACATCTGCTGCGGACTCAGAATGATGTCGCTGTTTTTGAAACCGGACTCTTCAAACAATTCCGTTTGATTGGCTTTTGTCACGCCTGGGTCAATTCGGTAGCCAAAGCCTGCTGTATTTGGCTGCCCTTTAAAGCAATTCAGCACTGCGTCGACGGCGTGTGTTTGGTAGGCTTGTTTTTTGAATTTGAGCTTCATGTCAAATTTCTTTCTACATTCATTTCTGCTTGTTTTTAAAAAGAACTATTTTCTTTCTGCAAAAGAAAAGGCTAACTAGCTGATTTCTTTAGCCTCAAAAAGGTCTTCTTTCTGCAAAGCGGTCTTTTCTTTCTGCAAAAACGCAGGTTAAATGTCCATCTTCCACTGGGGGTGGGAACGTGAACCGTCGTTGCGAATCACTCCAGACCTGCGAAGTTTTGTAAGCAGATTGCCAACTTTCATTTTTTTCTGCTCTTCATCCAGAGCATCACTCAGTTTATTCATCAAAAGTTTATCGATTTCTTCCCGAGTGGCTATACCGAACTTACCAATAAAGTCTGTTATCAGTTTTGCGTAGAAAACATCGTCTTGTGCTCTTGTCCGGATGTAGTCAACCGTGCTTGCTGTTGCTTTGGCCACTAAGGCAGAGACATGTAAATTGGGCTTACGTCCCTCGATGAGGCGATCACGGCGTAAACGCCTGATCATTTTATCAGACAGCGGCAGTTTCTTCTGCACACGATCAAGAGCCAGAATTTCATCGAGAGGCAAGTCGATTTTTTGAATCAGAAGACGACTATAGGCAGGATCAACAATGCTCCCGTAGACAGTCATTTTAACCGCCACCTGTTCACTTAAATCAAAGTCAGGCATCGGAAAGTAGCGCCGGGCTTGCCCGATATACATCGAGTAAATGCCGTAGCCCATTGTGTCAATCATGTTCACTTCGGCCATTGCCTGAGCCAGGAAGGCATTACGATAACGGCGTGGTGTTTTTGTCCCGGCGAGATAGTCCTCTGGCTGACCTTCAAAAAAAGCACCTTCATTTTCAAAGATCAGTCGATCAGGACGCTCCGTTACAATAATCCGGCCATTACGCGAATAATCCTGATGGGCAATGCAATTATGGAGAGCTTCAAGCACAATTCGCTGATCGTATTTGGAAACCTCTATTGCAAGTAGCTGATCCTCCGGCAAAATACGAATCTGGATGTTGCGGATTTTCTGATAAAGGGCAGTGGTATTCAACAGGAAAGGCAGACCGAAATGTTCATAGGCCTGCTCCGTTCCTTCCAGCTTCCAAGTCATCTGAGCCGGATGAGGATTAAGCAGCCAGGCAGATTCAGGCTTGCCGAGCAACAGAAGCGTTGCACGGGTGATATTGCCTTCTTGTGTCAATTTGGCACGGTCAAGAAATGTCGCTAAGGGCCATTCCATAACCTCATCTTCTGGAAAACGGTTTGCATACTTACGAGCAAAAGACTCTCTCGCCTTCCGCAAGGCTTTATCATCAAGATGATCCAGAGTCGCACCGGTAACCAGTTGAGCCGACCAGTCATCAGCCATGGTTTGCTGTCTGATTTCATCGAGTTTATCCAACCCAAGATTGGTCAGGCTTTCGCCAGCTCTGGCGTAATAATGACCCTTCCAGGCAATCGGCATACCGCGAGGGGCTGCTGGAATCTCAAACAGTACGACTCTTCCTTGGGGATGATTGAGTTCGTGGATATTGCGAAAGGTGATGCTCGGTTCCGAGCTATCCGCAATTTGCATCTTTGTGCTTTGCAGACGTTCCTCTTCTGAACGGTAGTCTGACCCCACCACAGATCGGGTTTTGTTGTTGATGCCGAAAACCAACCAGGCTTGTTCCAGGCTGCGCAAGTTGGCCTCATTTGCCAAAGCGGAAAAATATTCGCCGATTTTATCGGTTGAGTAGTCTTTCCCCGCTTGCTTGAATTCAATAACTTCGTTTTCCCAGGTCGCAATCAAGGAGTCCAGCAGAGTATTCAGTTTTGCTTGATTCATACTGTCTCCTTATATCGTTTTCAGATCCGTGTGCGGGCTCATAAGCTTGAAGATCTGCTCTACATTGATTTTCACACTGTCATCTTTGAAACCGGAGTCGCGAAAAACCACCCGGAGCGGCTGACGTTCGGCAAGTTCTTTACAGAAATTTTCGGTGATCTGACCGTTCTTCGCAAAGCAGGCTGCTAATTGGTTGTTTTCAACAAAAAAGACTTCTAGCCCAGCAATGGTTTCTTGTTTTATGGGTTTTGAAATAAGGTCACTACCCCAATCAAGTATCACCTGAAAGAGCAGGTCTTCGGAGCTGCGATCATCTTTGATGTTATTGGATAACCCGGTGAGCAAGTCTTGTTCGATTGCATCAGGAGTATAGTAGATATCTGCCATGTTGCTGGAGTCTACTTTTAGGACGCGGAAGCCGATATCAAGATCCGGAGCGGTTATGGCATTTTCTTCCTTAATTTTTTTACCGGCTCGACGGATACGTTCTTTGCTGATTTCCGCAATGGTTTTGTAGCCAGCCTTGAACGCCTCTGTTTTTTCGTCACAGGCTTCAGGGAGCTGCACCATAATAAATTTTCGTTTACCGTTGTCTTCCGCATTGAGCTGCATGACAGCATGAGCGGTGGTTGCGGAACCTGCGAAGAAATCTAAAACAATGTCTGATTTACTCAAAGCCATTTCGGCCATGCGCCTTATCTGGCCAACTGCTTTCGGAGCAACTTCCTTAGCATTAACTCCAGGAAGCAGTGAATTAACTGCTTTAGTTCCAGAATCAGTGGAAAATTCACTCCCCATCCATACTGATTTTGGCTTCTCTCTCTTCTCGCCTGATTCTGGGGTATCAAGAAAAACTTGGTATGATATATTCCAAGACTCTTTTCCTCGAACCGGTCGCCCTTGGACAATTGCAATGCGATTTTGTAGTGTATCTCGCCCCCATCTCCAGCAGCCATCTTCTCCGTTTGACTTAACAGGTAGAACTTCGAGAGAGAAAGAATCATCATTCTTTAGGGATACATCTCTTGTGTCTGGATTTACATAAATTGGATAATACAGGTTTGGTCGTTCTCTACGGGTATCTGCCCCACCTCTTTTTCGAAGGTCTCGCCATTGAAACTTTTTTCCATCACTGGTTATTTGATTATACTCAGCACGTTTTTCTGCGCTAAGCATTAAGCCATTACTTACAAAACATTCTTTTTCATATGCAATTATATATTCATGGACCTGCGCATGAAAGTCTTTATCATTTCGTCCCTTCATATTGTTAATCACAGGAATAAGGCCAAGAAAGCTGTTCATTCCAAACACCTCATCGCATAATTTACGTAAACTTGATACCTCCCCATCATCAATACTAATAAAAATGACGCCATCGTTTTTGAGAAGATTTCTCGCCAACTTTAGCCTTGAATACATCATGCTTAGCCAGTCGGAATGGAAGCGGCCATTTGAATCAGTATTTGCAATCAGCCGATTTCCTTTTTCATCATTCTGCCCTGATTCCAACAGATACTCTTCAGTGGTTTCAGAAAAGTTATCAGCGTAGATAAAATCCTTTCCGGTATTATACGGTGGATCGATATAAATCATCTTGACCTTGCCAAGATAGGTTTCCTGCAGGAGTTTCAGTGCATCCAGATTGTCGCCTTCGATAAATAGATTTTCCGTAGTGTCGAAATCCACACTTTCTTCCCGGCAGGGGCGTAGTGTCTTTGCGATTGGGGCGTTGGCGGTAAGCAGTGCTTCCCGTTTTCCCGGCCAGTTAAGGTGATAGCGCTCCTGTGGGCCTTCGACGATAGAGGTCGATAGCTCCTGCCTCAGCAGGTCAAAATCAATAGCTTTTTTAACCACGAATTCACACGAATTTTCACTAATGTTTTGGTCTAATTCGTGTGTATTAGTGTTCATTCGTGGTTGCGATTTTACTTCCGTCACACAATTAGGAAACAACTCAGCAAGCCTTGCAATATTCTCTTCAACAAAATCAGGGCTGTGCATTTTCAATTTGTCCATTCCGAAACTCCTGTATATTCCGTCTATAAACCTTAGTGTTTTAAATTCTCAATTTCTTGATTTAATTCATTGAGCGACCGGTTGAGTTCAACTCTACGATTAAACTGTTTTTCTTTATTCATACGGGATTCAAGCTTGTCAGCCTCCCGCTCTTTGATTCGAAGCTGATCCACTCGAAGCACCACCCCATCCAAGGCTTCACCTTTCCTGAACGGGAGCGGTATGATCGCTTTAAGAAAAGATTGGTAGAGTGCCGCCATATTCAAGACAACCGGAAGCTCTGATTTTTCTTGCGAATCACCCCTCCAGTCGGTTTCGAGGTAGTTGCTGATCACCCATTTACTTTTGTCTGCTTCACTCGGGCGTTTATAAGCTGCCACATAGCGACATTTTCCGTTGTAGCTCAGCATAAACAGAATGGGTGAAGGAATGGCTTTATCGATAGTCTGCAAAACCTCGTGGGACAAGGTGTCGGTTTTGAGGGTTATGGCAAAAATCTGTATTTCCTGAACGCCATCACTGGCAGGCAGATTAATCGTCGCCGGGGACAACTTGTAGGCCCAGGTTATCTTTTCGATTTCATCAGCAAACAGCTTTTTTACTTTGGTATTGGGGGAGGCGTGCTCGTAGATTTTACTTTTGGATACGATTTTGCCAAACTTTGCGGCAGCGGGGAATTTATAAAGTTTTTGAACCACTAATGGACACGAATTTTCACTAATATTTTTCATAGAACAATTCGCTCCCATTCCAGCTTTGCATGCTTGAAATTGAGAAGTAATCCAACCCGCAAGCCAGTTATTTTTAGATAGTTTATTATCTGCGCTTTCTCATTATTACCTATCCTTTCAATTGCTTTTGCATCGACAACAATCTGATCAAAAACAATCAGATCAGGAATATACTCACCAACTTGAACCGTTTTATAAATTACGGGAAACCGAGACTGCTGCTGAAACGGGATCTGTTTTAGCCCAAGCTCCACAACCAGAGCATTTTCATACGGTTTTTCAAGCAGTCCATGCCCCAGAGTATTAAGCACCTCAAAAGCACATCCAACCACCTGGAACACTTCTTCTTTTAGTAATAATTCGTGTTTATTAGTGTCCATTCGTGGTTCCAGCTTCTTGAATTACCAAAAAGGATATCAATTCAAAGTCATCCAGACCTTTGATCGTATCAACCAGGGCGGTGGTGCTAACTCCAGTAAAGAGACTGTCGATATCCTTATCTTCTTTCACCTCAACCATTGAACGAATGGCCTGTCCCAGAAGGTCTGAATAGTGAGCCATATCGCGACCGTCACTGGTTTTGGCATTAAATAGTTTACAAACATCAGTTATCGGGTGACTCAACCCCTTGCAGCTACTTCTTGCCAGATCCAGCAATGGCTTAACCTGTGTATGGTCGGTGATCACCTCACCATCATTCCCAATGTAGAGCAGATAATAAGGGTGCAGCCGGTTATGTTGATTGATATTTACACCTGAATTGCGGTTACGCAGAGTGAAGATAACTCCGGGACTCAATCCAATATCTGCGTTGACTGGCACCACTGCGTGAAGCCCGTTTGGTAAGTGCCCCAAATCGCCATTGGTTTTAATGTAACCCAGTAGATCCATCCGGAAGTCATTTAAGCCAAGGTCAGTGATATTGACGCCAGTTTTAAGGTCTTCCAGCTCAATGACTTCTTCCTGCAGGCGGCGAAGCTGTTCTTTTCGGTAAGTTACATCATTCGCCTTGGCGGAAAGGACGTTGTCATCTCCTGTCCCGGCAAGATCGACAATGTGCATCCGATTTTCGACACGCTCTTTCAGGTTAATATATTCATCCAATGAAATATCCGGCCAGTAGTTGACCAACTGAATAGAATCGTTTGGTGAACCAATACGGTCAATACGACCAAAACGCTGAATGATGCGAACCGGATTCCAGTGAATATCATAATTGATGAGGTAGTCACAGTCTTGCAGATTCTGTCCCTCAGAAATACAATCTGTGCCGATCAAAACGTCTATTTCACCAGACTCTTCAGGGAAGAGAAGCTCTTTGTCTTTGGCTCTCGGGGAGAAAAAAGTGAGGATTTTCTGGAAGTCAAATCCTTTGCCAAGTGTTGTCAGAGCTCTATCGCTACCCGTAACCCTGCCGCTGTGAATGTCATGTGCTGTCAATTCTTCGGCCAGCTGTTGATACAGGTAGTTTGCCGTATCGGCAAAAGCGGTAAAAATGATAACCTTTTTATTGCCTGAGTTAATAGGAGTCTGGATTTTTCCCCATATATGCTTTTTCAGGTGCTGAAGCTTGGCGTCATCTTCGACAGATATCTTTTCCATTTCCTCGCGGAGCATGAGAATAAGGGTGTGATCGGTTTCCAAATCTCTCTTCCAGGAAGAGAGATCCATATCTGCGAAATCAACCTGGACTTTGCCCTCCGTAAAGGCATCGCTATTTTCAAAATCATCGTTATCCACGACTGCTTCGGTATCTTCTTGATTAAACTCAAAGGCCTGAGCCGCAAGACCTGTTTGCTCAAACTTGCCAATCTGCTCTTGGGTTTGTGCGATGCGTTGTTCCATATGGCGCAAGGTGATACGGAATGCCTCAACGGAACTTTCCAAGCGCTTGAGCAGGTTGGTGGTCATTAGAGCTTGTAATGCTTTTTCCCGATCCACTTGCCGTAAACGCCCACCTTTGGTTTCTGTTCCGTAGAGATCTTCATATTTTTGCAAACGACTCGGAAGCACATAGCTCATCGGCGCATAAACAGATTGTTTGACCTCGCTGAGATGCATGTATATTTCATTGACCGTTATGATATCTCCACATGCTGTCAGCGGTAGCCGAAAGGAGAGCGGTTTTCTTCTTGTCGGAAATTTTCCAATATCAGTTGTGTCGTAGAAGGTTTCGATGTGTTTTCGTGAACGAGCAATGGTTATGGAGTCGAGTAGCCCAAAAAAATCAAAGTCTAACGTATCTAGAATTGCCTTCGCTGTTCGATTTTCCGGCGGCAATTTCGACCAATCGTTAAAAACGGTTTGTGCAGAACGAAATATTTCTTCCACCGTTTTTTCTGTTCCCAGTTTTTTTCGTAGCTGTTCTGATTCACCTTCGTAGGCAAGCGCCATCTGATTTTTTAAATCATTGAACCGGTTGTTCACGGGAGTTGCGGACAGCATCAACACCTTTGTTTTAACGCCAGCCTTTATAACCGCATTCATGAGACGCTCGTAACGGGTCTCTTTGTCTTTTATGTTGCGCCCACTATTGCGAAAGTTGTGAGATTCATCAATGACGATAAGGTCATAGTTGCCCCAGTTTACTTTGGAGAGGTCAACTCCCATAGATTCGCCACGAGTTCGTGAAAGATCGGTATGAAAAAGGAGGTCGTAGTTGAGTCGATCAGCGGCAAGAATGTTGGTTTTGTAGTTGCTGCGATAAGTTTGCCAGTTATCGGCAAGTTTCTTTGGACACAGCACCAGTACCGAGCGGTTGCGTAGTTCGTAATATTTAATAACCGCTAAAGCTGAAAAAGTTTTCCCAAGGCCGACACTGTCAGCCAAAATACACCCGTTATAGCTTTCCAATTTATTGATAATGCCGGTTGCTGCATCCCGCTGAAAATTGAAAAGCTTGTTCCATACAACACTATCTTTGTACCCAGTCAGGTCGTTGGGAAGAACATCCTCGTTCAGATCTTCGAGAAATTCGTTGAAGATATTGTAAAGCATAAGGAAGTAGATTTTTTCCGGGGAATTTTCTTGGTACACAGACTCAATGTGGGAGCATATTGCATCGGTGACGTCCTGAAGTTTGGATTCGTCATCCCATATCTGATTAAACAGATCCAGCCACATTTTGGTTGAGGGAGCGTCATCAAATTTTGTGATGAAATTTGAAACAGCATCACCTTGCTGATATCCAAGGTCAACAGCAGTAAACCCATGCAGCGGCATATATGTAGAAGCGTTATTTTCCGTATTGAGACATGCAAATTGCTGCATCGGGGCTTTTGTCGAGTTTGAACGAAACGTTGCCTTCCGTCGAATCCAGTCAGCACACTCTTTGGCTATCACTCTTTGGGTCAGCTTGTTTTTGAGCTGAATTTCAAACTCATTTCCATATAAATCGCGTTCACGCTGCTGCTTTGGGATATGGAACTCTCTGCGTTCACGGGAAACTTTATCGGTAACGTCTTTGGGAACAAAGGTGGGAGCAGTAAAAATGAACTCAAGGGAATCAATTTTTTCCAGCTCTTTTTTCAGTGCCTTAAAAGCATAAATAGAAAAACATGAAGCCGCAATTTTCAGTTTAGTCCCTGGTTTGAGAGTCCCTTTTAGATCATCACCCCAAAGGGTGTTTATGTTGTCCAAAATTTGCATGATCTTGTTCCCCTATTTCTCGATCAATTCATCACACCACATTAATTTACCAAATATATAGGTAAAGTGAATTTTCTTCAGAGTCTCAAATGTTCCAAAGATGCAATATTCCAACGTAAAGATCAAACGATTTAACCGGTCACATTTGACGCTCACCATGCCCGATTATTTATTGGTCTTAAAATCTTTCAACCGGATCACATAGGGGCAGTCAACTGGCAAAATACCCGTTGGGATTAACTCCGGGGTTAAGTGAGCACATTCTGGATTCAGTTCAGAACGTTGCTCATAGATTCTACAACGTTTGGTCTGTTCATCGAGATACTGACAGGGCTTATCGGAATAAAAAATCTTGCCGCGATATTCATATTTTTCGTAACAACAACGACCGCAGTGTTCGCAGATTTCTTCCCATTCTACAGAACCTGTCTGTATGACTTGTTTGCTTTTATCCATTTCCTACCTCAATACCTTTGTAGATCACTATAACCCGAATCATCATCTCATAAAACAGCTACAACTCTTCATTGACAATATTTTAAAATATCCATACTTTGATTCAATTAGAATTATTTTTTTGTGGAGCAAATGCTATGCGCATAATGGTTATCCTCTCCGCCCTGTTGATGCAACTTTGTCTGGGGGCGACCTACTCCTGGTCAGTCTATGTTCAAAACTTGAAAACACTGATGGGAATTTCCC
>JAOZQF010000216.1 GCA_029932345.1 Desulfuromusa sp.
TTGTCCCGGGGTGGTGGTATTGACAATCTGCATATTATTGTCGGCACAGAGTTGCAGGTAGCGCTCCATCCTGGCACTGGAATGTTCCGGTCCCTGTCCTTCGTAGCCGTGGGGGAGAAACATGGTAATTCCACAGGGGCGATCCCACTTGGTCTGACTGCTGGCAATAAACTGGTCAATGATCACCTGAGCTCCATTGGCAAAGTCACCGAATTGAGCTTCCCAGATGGTCAGATCATTGGGAGTTTCTACCGCATAACCGTAATCGAAACCAAGCACTGCCATTTCAGAGAGCATGCTGTTGAAAACATCAAATCGGCAGCCAGCCTGTCTGGCGATATTGGCCAGAGGCGTATATTCTTCACCGGTCGCAATATCATACAGGGTTGCATGGCGATGATTGAAGGTGCCACGGCGGGAATCCTGGCCGGACAGACGGATTGAGGTCCCTTCATTGACCAGACTTGCCATGGCCAGAGATTCACCGATTCCCCAGTCAATCTTCCCATCTTCAGCAATCGCTTTGTGGCGCTTTTTCAGCAGCGAGGTGATTTTCCGATGGGGTGAAAAATGATCCGGAACGGTGGTCAAAGAATCGATCAACTTCAGCAGGGTCTTTTTATCAACTCCGGTTTCAATTGGATCAAAGCTGAATTCTCGGGAAATATGTGACCATTGTTGCATGAATTCCTCATGAAGAGGACAGATCTCATGGCTCAATGCCTGTTCGAGGTTTTTATCAATTTCGTCCTCGATAGATTGAAGTTCATTTGCTGAAAAATCTTCCAGGAGAAGTTGAGTTTTATAGATTTCAGCTGTCAGCGGATGGTTGCGAATCTTTTCGTACATCAGTGGCTGGGTAAAAAATGGTTCGTCCCCCTCATTGTGTCCATATCTGCGATAGCAGATCATTTCGATCACCACATCCTTGCGAAACTTCTGCCGGAACTCAATCGCCATCGTTGCTGCCTGGATCAATGCTTCAGGATCGTCTCCGTGAACATGGAAGATCGGAGCCATCAACATTTTAGCGATATCTGTGGAATAACAGGTGGAACGGGCATCAACCGGCATGGTGGTAAAGCCGATCTGATTATTGATGACCAGGTGTACCGTCCCACCGGTCTTATATCCGGCAAGTTGCGACAGGTTGAGGGTTTCAGCAACCACCCCCTGACCGGCGAATGCGGCATCCCCATGAATCAACAGCGGCATCACCAACTGCTCACCATCCCCCTCCAGACGATCCTGCCGGGCACGGCACTTCCCTTCGACCACCGGGTTAACCGCTTCCAGGTGACTTGGGTTGGAGGCAAGAGAAACATGGACACAGCCATTAGTGAAACAGCGATCCGTTGAATAACCTTTATGATATTTGACATCCCCCTCACCAACAATCTGGCATCCGGCGTTATCGGCAAATTCGGCAAATACATTTTCCAGTGGCTTTTTGAAGATATTGACCAGAACATTGAGCCGCCCCCGATGGGACATTCCGATGACCACATGTTGTATTGCTAAATCGGCGGCCTTTTCAATCAAATGATCAAGGAGAGGAATCGCCGATTCTGCCCCTTCGAGAGAGAAACGTTTCTGACCGACAAATTTCCGGTGCAGGAAGGATTCAAACTTGGTCGCTTCAAGCAGTATTTTCATCGTCGCAAGTTTCTTTTCGCGACTGATATTGGTACGATTACAGGATCCTTCAGCTTGTTGTTGTAACCATTTCCGTTCTTCAATAACCGGGATGTGGAGAAACTCCAAGCCAATGGAACGGCAGTAAGTCTGCTTTAAAACATCGACAATCTCCTGTAGGGGAGCTTCGGGGAGAAGAAAGTTGCTGGTAGCAAAGGTGCGCTGCAAGTCTTTCTCTTCCAGTCCGAATTCGGAAATCCGTAGCTTGGGATGATCGAGTTCGCACGGGGTTAACGGGTCAACGCAGGCGTAAAAATGACCAATGTCGCGATAACGCTGGATCATCAGTTGAACAGCAGCAGGTTTGTGATCCGGGATCTGGGGATCTTCGGTTTTCATCCCCAGCTCAAACCCCTGGAAAAAAGATCGCCACTCCTCTGAGAGCTGTGATGGGTCATCCTTAAAAACCTGGTATTGGGCTTCTATCCACTCAGGACCAACATTGTCAATAATACTCATTTTCAGACTCACAATTCTGTTGTTGCTTTGGCGGGGAAAAGATAGAAAAAAAGAGTATAAAACAGTCATCTATTTACCGCAATCAATGGCGGCAAAATAACCGGGATGGGAGCACTATTTTCATCTTATTAAAATATGTAAATAAAGTTGGAGGGCAACGCACTGAAAATAATCACCGATTGGGCGCAACCATTACTCTTTAGCCGCATTGAGCCCACAAGGGCGACCGGCATTATTTAAACGGACAAAAGTGACCGAGGTGCTGAATACCTCTTTTTCCTGAGAAGCTCCGGGAGCATCGGCATACACCTCAACACTATAGGTTGCTGAGGTTCGCCCCTGACTGGTTTTTTCGGTATGGAAGCGTAAGATAGAACCATTTTCAACCCGATGTTTGAAGCGACACGAATCCATACTGACCGTCACCAGATTACAACCCGAATATTCCCGCGAGGCAGCCATCCAGGCATTTTCATCAACCCATTTCAACATCACACCACCAAACAGGTAGCCATGATGATTTAAATATTCCGGACGAACCAGAGTGTAGTTATCCATCTGTCCCCCTTTGACTTGCGTCATATTGCTCTTCCGCATGATACGAAGAGCGGACCAATGGTCCCGCTTCAACGTGAGAAAAACCAAGGGCAAGCCCCTTTTCGGCATAGTCGGAAAATTCTGGCGGTGGCAC
>JAOZQF010000217.1 GCA_029932345.1 Desulfuromusa sp.
CGAAGCTCAACCGATCGATACTCTGGCCCGTCTGTGGCTGACCCAGAACCCGCTTGACCCAGCACTGCCATATTGCCTGAGTCTGGTTGCCAGGGGCTGTGATGAGCTGCTCACTCAGCTTGAGTATGCACAATCATCAATTTCTACCCACCCGGATCAGGCTATTGGTGTCACAGGTGAATTGCAGCTTGCCCCGGCGCTGCGTGATCGGCTGTTCTATACGGCCCAACCCCTCGGCACAGAGGGGAAAATTGCTTTCATGTTCCCCGGTTCTGGCAACCATTTTGCCGGAATGGGGCGCGAGCTGTCAGCTCGCTGGCCGGAGATCTACCGGCAACAGGATCACCGCAGTCATTATCTGGCGGATCAATATCTTCCCGAACATTTTTGGAAAGAGGAGCTCTCAGAGTCGATTCAGGACAATCATAATGCTCTGGTCATTTCCCATGTTGCCCAATGTACCGCTTTAAGTGATCTGTTGCGTCACTTCGGCATTGAGCCACAGATGATCAGTGGTTACAGTCTGGGGGAGTCGGCCGGGCTGTTCTCTTCGGGTGCCTGGCGTGATCGGGATGGAATGTTGCAACGGCTTGAGAAATCGCCCCTGTTTACGACCGAACTGGCAGGGGAGTGTCGGGCCGCAAAACGGATCTGGGGATTGAAGTCCAACCAGCAGGTTGACTGGGTTCTGGGGATGGTGAATCTTCCCGCTGAACAGGTCAGGGCATATCTGCAAGAAAAAAAACAGGTATATCTGCTGATTATTAATACCTACACTGAATCTGTTGTTGGTGGATCTCGTGTACAGGTTGAGCGACTGGTTGCTGAACTTGGTTGCCATTTTATCCCCCTGCATGGAGTGACAACGGTTCACTGTGAGGTGACCAAGGCAGTTTCTGATGCCTATCGTAAATTGCACCTTTTCGAAGTAACTCCACCGCCTGGAATCGATTTTTACAGTTGCGCTCTAGGGAAAAAATATCCGCTGACCTCCGGTAATGCCGCTGATGTGATCCTTGCGCAGGCTCTTGATACGATTGACTACCCGCAAGTGATCGAGCAGCTCTATGCTGATGGTGCGCGGATTTTTCTCGAAGTTGGTCCAGGAACTTCCTGCAACCGGATGATTCACAGCATTCTTGAAGATCGTCCCCATCTGATTCGATCGATTTGTGCTCCGGGGCAGGATGCCACCACGCAATTGCTGCGCTTGTTGGGCAGCTGTCTTGCCGAACGAATGGTCGTTGACTTGAATAAGCTTTATCCACCGCTGTCGCTAAACTCTCTTCAGGTGGAGACAAAAGAGGCTCGGATTAACACCATTATTGGTGGTAAGTTCTTTGATGTAAAACCTGTACCTTCTGTTGAATTATCCGTAAAAACAGATAGTTCAGAGAATAAAATTAAACAAAAAGATAAAGAAAAAACAGTCACTGAAAAAGCTGATAATTTCGATTCTGCAGATCCGTTGATGGTTCAATTTCAGCAGACTTTAAATGCCAGCCACGGTGCCCACGAAGCCTATCTCGATTTTTCCAAAACCATGGGGCAGGCTCTGGCAGATAACATCTCTTTGCAAACATCGCTGTTACAGCAACTGGTTGACAATGGTGAAAATATCCCGGATCTTCCAACGGTTGCAGAATCATCGAGTGTTGTTCTCCCTTCAGAGAAAGTTGATCCAATCTTCCCGGAAGTGATCACTCCGGCACAGCCCGCTGCTTTCGAGCGAGATATGTGTATGGAGTTCGCGGTTGGTTCAGTTGAAAAGATGTTGGGTGCTGAATTTGCCGAGGTTGATACTTATCCCACCCGGGTCCGGTTGCCCGATGGGCCGTTGATGCTGGTTGATCGAATTATGGAGGTCGAAGGGGTGCCCCGGTCGATGACCCACGGTCGGGTGGTCACAGAACATGACGTCACTGCTGATCGTTGGTATCTCGATGGCGGCCGGATTCCGACCTGTGTTGCGGTGGAAGCGGGACAGGCCGATCTGTTCCTGTCAGGGTATCTGGGGATTGATTTTATCAGTAAGGGCAAGGCCGTCTATCGTTTGCTCGATGCAGTTGTCACTTTTCATCGCGGTTTGCCGGTGGTTGGTGACACGATTCATTATGATATCAAGATCGAAGAGTTTTTCCGTCAGGATCAAACCTATCTGTTCCGCTTCAATTTTGAGGGGACGGTTAATGGTGAACCACTCCTTTCGATGCGCAATGGTTGTGCCGGATTCTTTACCGAAGAGGATCTTGCAGCAGGGAAGGGGATTGTCCATACCAAGCTCGATTTAACCCCACAACCGGGTAAACTACCAGCCGATTGGCGTGAATTGGTACCACTTAAGCTTGAAGCGTACAGTGATAAAGAGATTGACGCTCTCTATGCGGGCAACCTGGCAGAATGTTTCGGCGCACAGTTTTCCAGGCTTCCATTCAAGCCGTACACCTTGCCGGGAGATATGCTGAAACTGGTTGACCGGGTGATTGAACTTGATCCGCAGGGGGGACGTTACGGGATCGGCCAGATCACTGCTGAGATGGATGTTCAGCCCGATGACTGGTTTTTGACCTGCCACTTCATTGATGATCAGGTGATGCCCGGCACCTTGATGTACGAATGTTGTCTCCATACATTGAGAATCTTTTTGCTGCGGATGGGGTGGGTTGGTGAAGAGGGTGTAACCTGGTGTGAGCCGGTTCCCGGAGTCGGTAGCGGCCTGAAGTGTCGGGGACAGGTGGTTGCGACAACGAAAACCGTCACTTATCGGGTTAGCATCAAAGAGCTCGGTTATCGTCCCGAACCGTTTGCGATTGTCGATGCGCT
>JAOZQF010000218.1 GCA_029932345.1 Desulfuromusa sp.
CGCATATTGGGTGCTCCGGCACCCGATGCTGCCTGATAGGTCATCGAGCTGACCCACTCAACCAGACCGGCATTAAACAACCCGCCAATCGCCATCAGCATCAAACTGACAGTACAGTTACCACCGATAAAATCTTTACAGCCATTTTCTAAAGCAGTGTCAATAACATCCTGATTGATCGGATCGAGAATGATAATAGCGTCATCATCCATCCGTAACGAAGAGGCAGCATCAATCCAGTAACCGCTCCAACCGCTAGCGCGCAGCTTCGGATGGACGGCCTTGGTATAATCGCCCCCCTGACAGGTGATGATAACATCCTGTTCGGCAAGCTTTGCAATATCGCTGGCATCTTCCAGGATACCTGTTCCCTGACCGAAATCGGGAGCGGCCTGACCTCCCTGTGAGGTTGAGAAAAAAACCGGAGTAACCCCGGCAAAATCGTTCTCTTCGACCATCCGTTGCATCAGCACGGAACCAACCATGCCACGCCAACCAACTAATCCAACTTTCATAATCTTTCTCCATGTTGACGGGGGAATAAAAAGTACTTATGCTTCGACTGGTTAGATGAGTTATTCTGACCAGATTTAGCTGGGGATCATAGCAGTAATCAACTAAAAGTGGTAATATTTTTTGCGCTAACTGTAATTTTCAAAAAGGATCTCTATGTCTGACTTTGAAGCACTTTTGCCATTGGGCAAAGCAACAATCTATAAAACAGAGTACGATCCACAACTTCTTTGCCCATTTCCACGTCAGGTCAAGCGGGATGTCATTGGCATCACCGGACAGCTCCCTTTTGGCGGCTACGATATCTGGAATGCCTTTGAGCTCTCCTGGCTTAACCTGAAAGGTAAGCCGGTGGTCGCCATGGGGGAATTTCATTTTCCCTGCGAATCCCCCAATCTGATTGAGTCAAAATCATTCAAACTTTATCTCAATTCGTTTAACCAGACCCGGATCAGTGATTTTGATCAGGTTGAGGAGCGGATGGTGGCAGATCTATCTGCCGCTGCCGGGGCAAAGGTTCGGGTCCGGTTGCTTGATAGTGATCAATTTGTGACTGAGCAGATTCAGGATTTTCCGGGACAGGGTATTGATGATCTGGATATTACCATTGATGAGTATTCCCTCGATCCCTCCTTACTGGAAAATTCCACCGATCCGCAACAACAGGTTGAAGAAGAGTTGCACAGCCATCTGCTGAAAAGTAATTGCCTGGTGACCAACCAGCCCGACTGGGGGAGCGTATTGATCCGTTATCACGGCAGCAAAATTAACCCGGAAGCATTGTTGCGCTACCTGATTTCATTTCGTCAGCATAATGAATTTCATGAGCAGTGTGTCGAGCGGATTTTTGTTGACCTGATGCGTTACTGTCAGCCCGAAAAACTGACCGTCTATGCCCGCTATACCCGCCGGGGGGGATTGGATATTAATCCGTTCCGTTCCAATTTTGAAACTCACGTAGAAAATTTACGACTGCCGCGACAGTAAAGGATTGGAGGGATTGAATAAGAGTACTGTTCTATGGATTTTCGTCAATTACCTCTCCCATACCCGACCAAAACGCAGAAGAATGCAAGAAAGTCTTGACTATTATGCATTTCACTGCATAATAGTCATATGAAAAGGTCGCAGCAACAAACTATTCTGGATGATCTAAACCGGAAGATGGTTTTTCTTGTTGGTCCCAGACAGGTGGGGAAAACATGGCTGGCACATAAGATTTCTGCCGTCTACAAAAATCCTCTTTACCTGAACTATGATCACTATGAAGACCGTAGTATTATTGAGAAGTATGCGTGGCTCAATGATGTTGATCTGCTTATTTTTGATGAATTACACAAAATGGCCGATTGGAAAAATTGGCTTAAAGGGGTATTTGATACCAGAACAACACAACATATTCTTGTGACCGGAAGTGCGCGACTCCAGACATTCAGCCAAGCAGGGGATTCTCTTGCCGGACGCTATTTTGCTCATCGTCTGCTTCCTTTTAGTTCTGCCGAATTCCACCGCATCGATGAACCTTTTGATTTCAACGTCTATCTGAAACGGGGGGGATTCCCCGAACCGTTGCTGGCCAATACTGATATAGAAGCTGACCGGTGGCGACGACAATATACCGACAGTCTGATTCGTACAGATATCCTTGATTTTGAACGGGTGAACGATCTCCGTTCTATCCAGTTACTGCTAGACCTGTTGCGCCGTCGAGTTGGCTCCCCGATCTCCTATAAATCCCTGTCTGAAGATTTGCAACTTGCTCCCAATACTGTCAAAAAATATATCCAGACACTCGAAGCACTGTTTATTGTTTTTCGGGTAACACCGTTTTCAAAAAATATTGCCCGCTCCATTCTCAAGGAACCAAAGCTTTATTTCTACGATCACGGCATGGTAGTCGGCGACAACGGTGCAATTTTGGAAAATGCGGTTGCTGTCAGTCTGTATAAGCATGTACTAGAGCGGGAAGATCGCACCGGGCAAGAGATTGGTTTGCATTATCTTAGAACCAAAGATGGCAAAGAGGTCGATTTTTGCGTTGTTGAAAATAACGTCGTTGAAAAGATGATTGAAGTCAAAGCCGCAGATAGCAAGCCAGACAAGAACCTGATTTATTTTCGCCAACGCTATCCCTTTGCCGCAGTGCAGATTGTTGGAAATTTGCAGCGGGAATACAAAGTCGGAGATGTTGAAATTCGCAATGCTGAGCTTTTTTTGAAACAATTATAGGCGTATCCTCATTTATAACCATATTCTCCTCGCAGGGAAAAAATTGATTTGCTGATCACCTGTT
>JAOZQF010000060.1 GCA_029932345.1 Desulfuromusa sp.
TAACGATTCTATCGCTTCTCGCGGTAAAGTTTCAAAATCGTCATTCCAGATCATTGTGACACCTCTCCACAACCTAATTCAAAAGCTTTCAGGTTAACGTCCAAAAGACGGGCCGGAATCATTTTTTGCAATGCTTCCATCCATAATTCACGGCCAAATGGCAAAATATTTGATAAAGCACCCAGCAAAACCGTATTGACCGTTTTTGCATTGCCCGCGGTCAGGGCGAGATTCAGACCGTCAATCACAACAGATGATGGAAATTGCTGACAGATTTTTTCTTCCAGATTCTCCGGGTAAATTTGTGCCCCGCGAGCTACGGCCGGCGGGGAAATTTGCCAATTACTGACCACAACCCGTCCGTTCTTACGCAGTAATGGGAGATAACGACAGGTTTCCAGCAATTCAAAGCTGAATAAAATATCAACTTCACCTTCCGGAATGATCGAAGAGTAAACCTTCTCACCATAACGGACATGAGAAACAACGCTGCCGCCACGTTGAGACATGCCGTGAATCTCATTCTTTTTAACATCCAGACCGGCCAGAAGCATCACTTCAGCGATCACTTCGCTCGCCAGTAAAATCCCCTGCCCGCCAACTCCTGCCAATAATATGTTTTTTACCTCATTCATGATTATCACCATATTGCTGAAAAGCATCAAAACCACAGGTTTGTTGACAGACCTTACAACCGGTGCAGATGATTTTATCAACCACCGCTTTCTTCTTCTCCCGGTTCCAGACAATTGCCGGACACCCAATTTGCAAGCAGGCTTGGCAGCCGACACATTTGTCATGATCGACAAACAACGGCGGTCGTGGAATCTGGTTGTCACGGGGGACCAGCATACAGGGCCGGGTGGTTATAATCACCGAAACTTCAGGGCGAGCCATCTCTGCACGGATCACTTTTCCGGTCATTTCAAGATCATAGGGATCGAGGATCGTGACATGTTTAACTCCTACCGCACGACAGAGTTGTTCCATGTCGACCCGTGGAGCTTCCATTTCATTCAGTTGATAACCTGAAGTTGGATTTTCCTGGCGACCGGTCATGGCGGTAATCCGGTTATCCAGAATGATCAAGGTTGAGGATGATTTATTGTAAACCATATCAAGCAAACCGTTAATTCCGGTATGGAGAAATGTCGAATCTCCAATCACCGCAACAACTTTACGCTGCTCCTCTTCGGATAATACTTTACTGATTCCGGTCGCAATGCCAACACTCGCTCCCATACAGATACAAGTGTCCATGGCTGAGAGGGGGGGCATAAATCCCAGGGTGTAGCAACCAATATCGCCACTGACAAAGGCCTTGGCTTTTTTCAGCTCAGCAAAGACACCACGATGTGGGCAACCGGGACACATGCTGGGAGGACGCTGGGGAATCTCTGCTGAGGTGTCCTCTGTCGGGGTTGGCTGATCAAACAGTTGTTGTTTAATTCGACCCGGGGTCAATTCACCACAGATAGAGAGCTTATCTTTACCGATAACCTCTATCCCCATGGCTCGAACCTGCTCTTCAATAAACGGGTCAAGTTCTTCAATAACATAGAGCGTTTTATATTGAGCAGCAAACTCTCGGATCAGTTGTTTGGGCAGCGGATAAACCATCCCCAGTTTCAACACACTGGCGTCAGGAAAAGTCTCTTTGACATATTGATACGAGACTCCGGAGGTTATGACACCAATATCCTCTGACCCGGTTTCAACCCGATTAAAAGATTGTTGGCAGGCCCATTTTTCCAACTCCAGGGTCCGCTCTTCGACAATCAGATGTCGCTTGCGGGCGTTTCCCGGCAGCATAACCAGTTTTGCCGGGTCACGTTGTAATTTTGGCTCAGGAATATCACTGACACGTTCTCCTAAAAAGACCGTAGACTTGGAATGGGAGATCCGTGTGGTGCTGCGTAAGAATACCGGGGTATCAAACTGCTCGCTTATTTCGAAAGCGAGTTTGGTAAAGTCGAGAGCTTCCTGACTGTCGGCAGGCTCCATCATCGGAACTTTGGCAAATTTGGCAAAATTTCGATTATCCTGTTCATTCTGTGAAGAGTGGAGTTCCGGGTCATCTGCAGTCACCAACACCAACCCGCCCCGGACACCGGTATATGACAGAGTAAACAGTGGATCGGCTGCAACATTGACCCCAACATGCTTCATTGTGACCAACACTCTGGCACCACCAAAACTGGCACCAATGCCGACTTCCAGGGCAACTTTCTCATTCGGTGACCAGGAGGCATCAATTTCTTTGTATTGGGTGATATTTTCCAGGATTTCGGTGCTTGGTGTGCCGGGGTATGCACAGGCAACCAGAGCCCCTGCTTCGTAGCTGCCACGGGCAATTGCTTCATTGCCGGAGAGTAAAACTTTCTTCATAATGACCCTTGAATAAAGATAGAGAATAAAGATTGAAAATCTGGGTGAAATAAGCAACCGGGATAATAGGCAATTGCTATGACTCTGTCAATTGGAGCATAACCCCCTCGAGCAAACCATAATCAGAAACCTTGACCGCTGAACATTGAAATTGGGACATCAAAGTTAATAAGATCTGTAATCCAGGGAGGATTAAATCTCCGCGCCCCTTTTCCATGCCGATCAGTTGTTCCCTTTCTGGAGCTGAAATAAGTTCAAGTTTCTCTTGTATATTAGCTAGCCAATCTATTGATATTTCGTGATTATTTATCAAGTGTGGATTGTATTTTTGAAGTTGAAGGTGGATCGCTGCCAGGGTCGTGATGGTGCCAGCAGTGCCGATCAATTGATAGTTTATTTCAGCCAATCCAGCATTCTGGAGGCTTTGGTTAAACTGTTGCACGATGCTGTTAATTTGTTGCTGCCGCTGTGCTGTTGAAAAATATTCTTCACAGAGGTTCACCACACCGAGGGGATAACTTTTCTGTAAACGTATTTCACCCTCCACCAGACAGATCAGTTCGGTGCTGCCACCGCCGATATCAATCACGATTGCAGTATCGGGAGTTGGATCAATAACCGACAAACTCCCCAGAGTTGTCAATCGGCCCTCCTCCTCTCCGCCAATCACCTCAATATTTAAACCGGTTTCAGCGGCAATCCGAGCGAGAAAAGAGCTTCGATTTTTTGCTCGTCGGAGAACTGCTGTAGCAACGGCGCGAACTTGAGAAATATCGGTCGCAGCAATAATCTGACTATAGGATTCAAGGGTAATCAGAGCACGTTCCATTGCGGATGCAGACAAACCGGTTTGCGGAGAAAAGTCTCCACCAAGTCGGGTTATCTGCCGCTGGTAACTATGGGGGAGAATTTTGCCATGGTGACAACTCCCCAGCAACATCCGGATCGTATTGCTGCCAACATCAATCACTGCATCCATCTATTGCTCTCCGCTGATCGTCTCAGAAATATCGTAGGTGAGGTTGCCAATTTCCTTGTAACTATGGAGGATGTCAATGAAAATCAAACCGGGCTGGACAGCGCATTCTCCGGTGTGAAGACGTTTAATGTGCCCCTGACTCAAGTTGTTTTCCAGTAATTCGATAGCATCCTCATATTCAATCGCTTTGCTACTGATGGACTGATCTCCAGTCTCCATGGCGGCAATGACAAACTGGAGAAATTCACCGGTTTTTTCAGCAATTAAACTCACATCATTCTGACCCAGATAAGAGAAGGCGATTTTCCCTTCATACTTATGAATTCCAAGCTTCCAGATATCTTCACAATGATCTCCGATTCGCTCAAAATTATTGACCATATCCATCAATGAACTGAGTGATCTGGATGTTTCAGTCGAGATTGAGCGTTGCGATAGTTTGACCAGGAAATCTAAAATTTCGTGTTGGAGGACATTGATCAGTTGTTCTTTTTTCTTCAGCGACCTGATCCTTTTGATATGACCATCATCCAGAAAAAGGGAGGTTTCTTCAACCATCTCCAAAGCAAGCTGTCCCATCCGCCTGGTTTCGCGGCGAGCCTGCCCGATGGCAACCGGGGGAGTATTTAAAACCCGATCATCAATAAATTTGACCTGCAGGTTCTCATGATTATCTGCTCCACGGATAATTAAAGTTGACAGTTTCGCCAGGAAACCAATCAAGGGGAGAAAAATAAGGGTATTGATAACATTGAAAAGGGTGTGGGCATTGGCAATATGTCGGGCAATATAGGGTTTATCCCCGATTTGTGCAGCAAAACTACTAGCTTGTGCCTGCGTTTGAATAACAAAATCAGCATCCCCGGGGGTCAGCGCTGAAACCAGCCGGATAAAAACCGGCATCAACAATAATATATAGAGGACACCGAGAGCATTAAACAGAAAATGGGAAAATGCAGTTCTTTTAGCAGCAAGATTTGTCCCGATTGCCGCAACATTAGCGGTTATGGTCGTCCCGATATTTTCTCCAAGGATCAGCGCAACGCTGGTTTCAAATGAGATCAACCCGGAACTTGCAAGAACCAGGGTGATACCAATAGTGGCGCTACTGCTCTGTACGAGAATCGTCAACAAGGCACCAATTAAAACCCCAAGCAACTGATAATCACCGACCAGCAAAAACAAGTGTTGAAAATCGGCACTCCCCTTCAGGGGGATAAAAGCGTGCTTCATGGTTGTCAGTCCCAGGAACAGTAATCCAAACCCAAGAATGATTTCACCCAGATAGGTATATTTCTTATTTTTGCTGAAGAGCTTGAGACCGGCTCCCAGTCCAATTGCTGGAAGGGCAAATTTGCCGATATTGAAGGCGATGAGTTGAGCCGTGATCGTCGTGCCAATATTTGCTCCGAGGATCACTCCGATTGCTTGAACCAAAGTGAGTAGCCCGGTGTTAACAAAGCCAACCACCATGACCGTTGTTGCGCCTGATGACTGAATAATTGCCGTCACTGCAATCCCGACTAACGCACCAATAAAACGGTTATCAGTCAGAGCGCCAATAATCTTGCGCATTTTATTTCCGGCAATTTTCTGCAACCCCTCCGACATGATTTTTATGCCGAACAGGAACATTCCCAGCCCACCCAAAAGTCCAAATATGAGTTGCTGATTGAATAGTGCAGACATGATCTCTCCCGTTCAACAGAATCGGTGTTGCAGAAAAAGCAGTAGAATGGAATTTTATACTGAGAGTGCCGATTACTCAACAAAAAAGCCGGCAGTAACACTGCCGGCAAATAAAACATAGACTGTCTTGATCCGCTTAATTCCTGTGCGGCAAACTTGCAGTTAGCATCGTGCGGTAATCTTTTTTTGCACGACGAATTTTTGCGCTGAAAATTCTAGCGATATTTAAGGTTAATTGTTGTCCAAGATGTGGGTTTTCACTTGTCAATTTCGTAAAGTTCTTTCGATTTAAACTGTAGAGTGTTGCATCTGCAGTGATCCGGGCAGTGACCAGACGACTTTCACCGTCAATGACCGACATCTCTCCAAAAATATCACCGACTCCCAATGTCGTTAATTCCTGCTCATCCACTTCAGCTAACATCTGGGATATCTGGACGGTTCCCTGGCCAATCAGATACAAAGCTTCACCGGGCATATTTTCAATAAAAACTGTCTTTCCCTCTGCCACCTGGCTACAGGTAAAAACAGAACTGAGATACTCTATATCCTTATTTGCCAAATCTTTGAATAATGGACTATCTGATTGTTGAGAAAAATCGACTTGGCTCATAAACTCTCCTAGTCCCTGTACTCTTCGGTATAATTCAAATAATTTAGTGCCGACTGTTTGAGATCGAGGATTTCGCTATCCGACAAATGACGTTTATATTTTGCCGGGGCACCAACATATAAAGTGCCCGATGGAATGTGTGTTCCAGGTGTTACCAAAGCCCCGGCTCCAACCATTGCATCATCTGCAATGACAGCATCATCCAACACAACGGCTCCCATACCAATCAGACAACGATGACCAATTTTACACCCATGCAGGGTGACATTGTGACCGATAGTCACATCATCACCAATAACTGTCGGGTGGAGTTTGTGGGTCACATGGATGACTGTACCATCCTGGATATTGGTTCTCTCACCAATTCGGATAGAGTTGACATCTCCTCGAATAACCACCTGAAACCAGACACTCGAGTCGGCCCCAATTTCAACATCACCAATGATCTCAGCTGAATCGACGTGAAAGACGGTTTCATCAAGTTTGGGAGTTATCCCCTGAAAAGTATGCAGCATTTGTCCACCTGTCCGATAACGAAAAGACCCATTCACAAAAAAAGTGAATGGGTCTTTGTGAGTTGTCGATGATCACACCAATCAGCGATCTACACGTTCTCGTAACTCTTTACCAACTTTAAAAAAGGGCAACTTTTTTTCTTTGACCTGTATAATTTCACCGGTTTTAGGATTGCGACCCATATAAGCCCGATAGTCTTTAACCATAAAGCTACCAAACCCACGGATTTCAATCCGGTCACTGTCGATCAATGCCTGTGACATCGTATCAAAAATCAAGTTAACAATCTGCTCTGACTTTTTGTAGGTCAGGTCATTCTTGATCGAAAGTGTCTCTACCAGTTCAGACTTGTTCATAATGTCCCCTTACAGGTTGATACGGGCTAATATCAAGAGCAACTGTTTTCAAGAATATACAATATATTTAATACATGTCAAGAAGAGTCAGATTAATTCCAAGTAGTTGGAAAAATTCAAATGATGGTAAACGGTGATAATGTCCAGATAACCTTGGCATCATCTGCACCGATATTTTCCCAACGATGCGGCAAATGTGATTTAAAAGAGAGGCTATCTCCCGCTTCAAGAATATAAACGTCCTCGACGATAGTCATTTTTAAGCGCCCCTCCATCAGGTAGATTAACTCATCACCGGGGTGATACATATTTGTGGTACCACTTTTCCCACCTTTTTGCACCGTACAGTAAAATGACATGAACTGAGGATCACGCAGTCCCGAAGTAAAAGACTCAGTATGCATATTATGTTCATCATCATAGACGGTTTTATCACGCCCACCCGGGCGGGTATGGACAACTTCATGGGATGACGAAACATCCTCAACAAAATAATTGATACTTTTGTCAAAAACAGTGGCCAGTCGCATTAGAATTTCAACCGATGGAATGGTTAATCCCCGCTCTATCCTCGAAATCATATTGGAAGAGACTTTAGATTTCTCTGCCAGAATCTGAATCGTCAGGTCTTGCTTAAGTCGGATCTCTTTGAGTTTTTTACCGACAATTTTTTTTACTTGCATGGATTAAATACTCCCTTGGTGGCAAAAATTATACGTTTGGAGGAGGTGAAACAGCCCACAGGACCTTGGATTGCTGGTCAGCAAGGTTTTTCCAGCTATGTGGAAGAGTTGCCTTGAAGCTGATTGAATCTCCCCTTTCCAAATGGAAGTCTTCTCCCTCTATATTGAAATCGAGGCTTCCCTCCAGAACCAGGGCAAATTCTTCACCGGTATGAACCATTCCCCCTTCGCCACTATCACAGTATGGCTCGAGAGTATCGATGAAAACTGAAAAACCTGGATCCCGCAGCCCTTGGGTTAGACTGCAGATCTTATGTTTGTCTTCAAAATAGAAGATTGGGTCCCCCTGCCCTGCCGGGGTAAAAACAACCGTATTTCCTTTTTCTGCTTCCTCAACAAAATAGCTGAGACTCAAGCCCAGAGAGTCAGCTAATTTCATCAAGATTTCAACCGACGGGATAGTCAGACCCCGTTCAATCCTGGAAATCATGTTTGAGGAGACGTGAGACATTTCAGCGAGAACCTGAATAGTTTTATCCCGTTTGAGACGTGACGATTTAAGCTTTCTACCGATTAGTTTTTTTACCATTTCATAGCACCTCATTGTATTTTAAAATAATGTTTTATCACTCAACTACAAAACTGTCAATACTATATGGGATATATGAGGAGTGAAATGGTAGCTCATATAGGGTAATTCATGAACTAACAGTATTTATCAGAAATTTGATAAGGAATGGTGATTGTGGATAACTTACCAGGGTAATGAGGTTTTCTGGATTTACGTCAATCCAGAACTTCGCGTATTTTAGTTAATAGAACGCCAGGCTCAATCGGTTTATTCAACAGCAGTACCCCTTCCCTGACCAGACCCTGCTCCCGGAGGGAGTCAAAAGTATAGCCACTGATGAAAATAACCGGGATAGAGGTTCTTTTTCTGATTTCCTGATAAAACTCAGGCCCTTTGATTCCCGGCATAACCACATCGGACAAGACCAGAGACAAACTGTTATCCCCTTGATCCAGAATTTTCAATGCCGCTTCAGCACAATCACTTGAAACAACCTGATAACCAACGGTGGTCAAAATAGCGGTCGTAGATTCTCTCACCAGGGGATCATCTTCGACCAGAAGGATCGTCTCATCACCACCCGGAAGTTCACCATTTTGCACTTTGACCTGAGGAAGAAACGCCTGAGATGTTAAAGGGAGATATATTTTAAAACATGAACCTTCACCCGGGAGACTATCAACCAGGATGTAACCTCTATGTTGTTTAACGATCCCCCAGACCATAGCAAGTCCGAGCCCGGTCCCCTTGCCAGTATCTTTTGTAGTAAAAAAGGGATCAAATATTTTCTGTTGGATCTCTTTGGGGATACCGGTTCCACTGTCGGTCACAGTAATTAAAGCATGCAAACCTGGCTGACCATATCCATAAGTTTGACAAAAGTTCCGGTCTATCTCAATCGGTTCTGTCTTGATAGACAACTCACCACCACCGGACATGGCATCGCGTGCATTTGTCGCAAGGTTCACCAGAACCTGTTCAAATTGAGAAGGCTCGGCCATAACCACCAACTGCTGCTCTGACAAAGTGAGGGTCAGTTCAATCTGCTCGCCAATCACTTGACCAAAAATATCCTGGACATTGCCGACCAGCTGATTTAAATCCACCGGGGTCGATGGTTCCGATTTTTTACGACTATATGCCAGAAGCCCATGGGTGAGCTGTGAACCGCGCTCAGCGGCTTCTCCGATTTTATTGATTTTTGATAACAGTTTCGGCGTATCTGCCAACTGTGGCTGTAATAGCCCAACATATCCGGAAATAACCGTTAATATATTATTGAAGTCATGGGCAATGCCACCGGTCAAGGTTCCGATTGCCTCCATCCGCTGTGAGTGCAGTAACTGCTTTTCCAGAGTTTTTCGGCGGGAGATATCGATAAAAGTTATAACCCCGCCAACCATTTCATCATCTCTTCTCATTGGGTGTCCCCAGTATTCAACCGGGATCTGCTGACCGTCACGATGGGTAAAAAATTCATCTTCACTACTCACCCTGGCACCACTTGAAATTGCTTCGATAAAAGGACATCCCATGTTCATGGAGATTGGATTGTTGCGGGTTTCTGGACGAATCAATTGGCAGAAATTTTTACCGATAAATTCGGTTTCAGTCGAATAACCGAGTATTTTAGCCGTTTGGGGGTTGCAAAATACAACATTACCCACCATATCAATACCGACAATTGCCTCTGCTGTTGAGTTAAAAACTGTTCTCAACTTCTCTTCACTGCGGGAAAGTTCGCGAAAATAATGCATTCGCTCACATTCAGCAGCAGCTCGAGAAGTAATCACCGACAACAGTTCCTGAACGTGAGGGACAGATTGTAGTGGTTGTCTGGAATAAGTACATACACATCCCATCACCTCTCCGTCATGACCAAGCATCGGACTGCCAATAAAACTGGAAACATTATCCAGAGGGATAGCAGAAGCTGAAGCTAACAGGGTGTCTGCCCCTTCAGGATAAAGACAAAATTGACCTTTTAGAACCTGTTGAAAAGGGGAATGTTGAACCGGCAATCGAGAAGCCGGTAAATAGACTCCATCAAGAAAACTGGCTCTTATTTCGAGGACATCACCATGTCTCACTCCGATACAAGCACCATCCACATCTAACCAGTCACAGAGGTTGCGAATAATTTCATCCAGACACTCCTGTCCGGTTAAGCCAACCGTACTGCGAACCAGAGTTTGGATCGAGGCTTCATATTTTTCCCGCAAAGTGATATCGCGAACGACAGAAAAGAAGACCGCTTTATTATCCAACTCAAAAAGTTGACTTCCAATCTCTACCGGAACCCACCGATCGCTATTACATAATAACTCTGTCTTAAAAAGGGCTTTACCGGTTTTCTTGATATTGTCGATAATGGATGCGTAGGTCTCCTGATCTTCAAGGGCGACACGATTGATTTGATAGGGTGATAATTCAAGGACTTGCTCGCGGGTAAGATGCAACATTTCACAAGCAACATCATTAACTTCAATATATTTCCCAGGTGTCCCGTCCGAATTGCACTCAGCAATAAAAACAGCATCTGCCATACCATTGAAAAGACGCAAAAAATACTCTCTACCCTGCTGTCCACCCGACTTGACCATCTCAATCCTCATGTCGATTTAATTTAAAAAATGACCCTTAACAAAAATCAGGACTTATCTGACGCATTGTACCGTCTGCTTGATAAAATCACCAGAGGCATCAACTCAAGGAGAGGTAAAAAATTCCTTTGCAAAGAGTAGCAACTATGCTAGTTTTCTGCGGTTCTAACTAAATTTAAGAGGAGAAAGTTGCATGACCACATTTTTAATCGGATTACATATTACTGTTTCAATCGCTCTCATAGTTATTGTCCTGCTGCAAATGGGCAAAGGGGCTCAGGCAGGAGCATCATTTGGAGCAGGTGGCAGTCAGGCGATGTTTGGTTCCAGCGGTGGCAATTTCATGAGTAAAGTGACTGTTGGAGCTGCAGTTGTTTTCATGTTGACCAGCTTGACTCTGGCTTATTTTT
>JAOZQF010000061.1 GCA_029932345.1 Desulfuromusa sp.
GTTGAGGGAATGGGTGCTTGGTGGGGCGACTCGAACAATACTGGAATCAATGACGGTGCCAGTACTGATGTCCCACTAGCATGCTTTTGCAGCACAAACTGATTTGCAGTATGAGCACCAAGGGCAACTGCTACGATAATGCCTGCTCCGAGAGTTTTTTCTACACGTTGAATGTCGAAGTGATGCGTTGTCTGGGTTTCATTTTGAGCGATAAAACTTCTGTTGATAGGAGGTTAACTCATGAATATTCCTGTCGTTCTTAAAGATGGCAAGGAATGCGCTGTCAGCAAAGATGAATTGCAATATTTGATGGTGACTCAGAAAATCATGTTTTTTGAAAGGTCTGATGGGTGGGCTGTCGTCGGACGAGATAAAATGCGCAGTCAGAAGATCTTGTACGAAAATTACAACCGCCGGGAGCATGAAATATTTGCATACGGTTGCTTGGATTAATCACCGCTGCATTATGTGAAATAGTAGGTTTGTCCGTTTCAGGCCGGTTGTGATCTCTCCAGCCGATCTGGCAGAAGAGATGCCTCACCAGAGAACCAGCTCCTTTAAATACTGCTACCACATGGAGTTGACGCCGATGCCGAAAAAAATTCTCATTGTTGAAGACGATTAAGCCTTGTTGAAGCTGGAATGTATTCTTCTGTCGTCTGCTGGCTATCTGGCCCATGCTGCGATGACTGGAGTGCGCAATGTAGACGGATTGTAAAAAATGTCCTACCCGGGTTGAATGTGCAGTGACTCGATTGAATTGGTTGAGAGGAAAGGTTAACGCATATGAAAAAAATGATGACCGTGAAATTCATTGGAATCATGCTGATCGGCACCATACTCTTGTCTCTGGCCGGCTGTGCAACGGTCGGCAGAGAATTTCCTGTCGGGCCAGTCGCGACGATCAAAATAGGAGAGACGACCCTGGAGGAAATCCAGCAAATGTTTGGGCAACCTTGGCGTATTGGGATTGAGGATGGACAAAAGACCTGGACCTATGGCCACTATCGCTATGCCACTTTTGGCCCGGACCAGACCCGCGATCTAGTGGTGCGCTTCGACCAGCAGGGTGAGAGGGTCGCATCCTACTCATTCAGCTCCACTTACGAAGAAGATAAGGGCCTCTGAGGAACACGGCAGAATTTCTCGTTTCATAACCAACAGCGTCAATAAGAACAAAGAAATAGGCAGGAGCCAGCTCCTGCCCAAAAAGGAGGGGGCAAATAGAATCGATTTTTCTCGGTGGCTCTTCTCAGAATAATTATCAGGCAAGGCATGTAACTCCTCTGAAAAAGGTGCACCGTCATCTTGTATATGTATGAGTCATAACCGGGAAAGGGGATATTAGTTCATTCGCTCCCAGTTGACCCGGCAAATGTCAGCTCCTTCAGCCCAGTGGATGTTAAGCTCTCCCTGATGGGCTCTATGCAGCACTCGCCCTAGATGCTCTGCCAGGCTTTGTTCGGTTGTTTCGATAATTATCTGTTCCTCTTTTTGCGACTGCCGGATGATCCGTTCCTGTGGGTTTCTGTCAAAGGACTCAGTTTCCACATTTTTCAGCAATCTGCGAATTTCATCTTCATGTTTCCAGAGGTATGAGCCCCGCAGAGTAACGATCCCCTCCGGATAACCCTCTGCAATCTTTCGGCAGGCTGGACAGGTGACCCAGTGAACTCGTGGGTCAGATTTGAGCTGCTGGTAGGTTTCAGGATTGTTCAGCCAGCGCTTGTGATGAAGATAACTTTGACAACCTTTGCAGAGAGCTGGCTCCTTCAAAGCCTTATCTGAAGCAAATGGATCAAGGCTGGTACTGGGTCTGCCCCGCTTATCGTTGATTCCGAATTTCTCAACATTCTTCTGCATACTGTTGATCTCCTTTACTCCTCTGTCGGGTTATTTCGCCGCGATATAACGCACCAGGTCAAAAATTCGATAGGAATAACCCCACTCATTGTCGTACCAGGTCAGGGTCTTGACCATGGTTCCACCGATCACGTTGGTAACCAGTGAATCGAAGATTGCCGATGCAGATGAGCCATTGAAGTCATGTGAAACCAGAGGGAGATCAGAATAATCGAGGATATCTTTTAACTCGTTTTCTGACGCCCTCTGCATAGCGGTATTAACTTCATCTGTGCTGGTTACTTTTTCGGTTTCAACAACCAGATCGACCAGAGAGACATTTGGTGTAGGAACCCGAATGGCCATTCCATCAAGTTTCCCTTTAAGCTGTGGTAGAACCAGAGCAGTCGCTTTTGCAGCGCCGGTCGTTGTTGGGATGATGTTGACACCGGCAGCACGTGCACGGCGCAGATCTTTATGTGGCAGGTCGAGAATTTTCTGGTCATTCGTATAGGAGTGAATTGTGGTCATCATCCCTCGAATAATGCCAAAGTTTTCCAGTAGAACCTTGGCTACCGGAGCCAGACAGTTGGTGGTGCAGGAGGCGTTGGAGATAATATTATGCTCAACAGGATTATAATTTTCTTCGTTGATCCCCATGCAGATGGTGATGTCGACATCCTTGCCAGGTGAGGTGATGATAACTTTTTCAGCTCCAGCGGTCAGATGTTGTGCCGCCTGATCGCGGGTACGAAAAAGTCCGGTCGCTTCAATGACAATTTCAACTTCCAGTTCTTGCCAGGGGAGTTGGCTTGGTTCGCGCTGGGAGAGAGTTTTGATCGATTTACCATTAACGATCAGATTCTCTCCGGCAGTGCCAACCTCGCCCGGGAAAATACCGTGAACCGAATCGTATTTAAACAAATGTGCCAGTGTTTTTGCATCGGTCAGGTCGTTAATAGCAACCACATCTAAATCACTTGATTGGCTGGCAATACGCAGGACATTTCTGCCAATCCGCCCAAACCCGTTAATTGCAACCTTGACTGACATTTTCAGCCTCCTTTCAGGATATGTTAAAAATTGTTGGCCGCTTCCACAATGTTCTCAGTTATTTGATATGATATTGAAGAGCGTACTTTGAGTGTACAATAAGCTCCTCAAGTTACAAATGAACCTCCATTTATTTTGCGGATTTATTGCAGCAAAAATCAGTAAATCGAGCACAACTAATTATAAGGTTGGTGAACTATGGCATCCTTAAAGCGAATTAAACTTGATGTTCTCAAACCCCATCATCCCAATAGTCTGGACTTCAGTTCCACGATCGCTGACAAGTCGCCTGGCGCAAGGATAGAACTGACCGTTGCAGAAGTTGATGAGAAAACGGAAACAGTTTTTATTGTTATCGAGGGTGAAAATCTGAAGTATGCAGCGATTGTCGAAGCGATCTCAGAGATGGGTGGCTCGATACACAGCATTGACAGAGTTGAGGTAGAAAGTGAATCTGATTAGATAAAGGGGGTTAACGCCGAAGAGCATGTTTGAACAGCTTGCATTATTGTTGGAGATAACCCGTTCGCGCAGTCTTGTGCGGAGATACTTTGTCGTTAACGGTTTTGATGGTGCGCTGACGATGCTTGGCATAATCATGGGTTTTTATGTCAGTGATCGGGCAAATTTACCAATTATTATCAACTCGTGTTTTGGTGCCGCTGTTGCTCTCGGAATGAGTGGCCTAACCAGTGCTTATATCAGTGAAACTGCGGAGCAGAAAAAAGAACTTCGAGAACTTGAACAGGCAATGCTTAAAAATCTGGATGGTTCAGCTTATGGGCAAGCAACCCGCTTACTCCCTTTTTTGATTGCAGCAGTCAATGGGCTTTCACCGTTAGTGATTTCATTGATTATTATTTTGCCGATATGGGCTGCGACACTGTCTTTAGAATTACCGTTTGACCCATTGGAGTTCGCCTTGATGTTGGCTCTGGGCATTCTATTTCTGCTGGGCGTCTTTTTGGGACGGACCAGTGGGACGAATTGGTTGTGGGCTGGTTTGAGAACTCTGTTTATTGCGACGTTTACAGCAGGCTTGATCTATCTTTTAGCTCCTTCTTAAATCAAAGATGGGCATTATTTCCTTCAGATTGTCTATTCTAGGTTAAGCCCTATCCGGGGCTACAGTTCATATCCTTCTCTCCCTTCTTTGCCCGCTGATAGATCTTGTTTTTTTTAAATCTGGTTATCTACTTTACTCAACTAACTTGTCGGGGCTAGCATTAATCCCCTCCAGGTGATCGGAGCTGAAACAGCCGCTTGTTGCATAATACGCTAGAAACGTTTGCCGATGGATTTACATGTTCGTCGATTGAAACGAAAAATATAATCATCCAGGTAGCGTTGTAGTTTCAGCTTATCAAAAATCAGGATTTTACTTTTGGAACAGAGTCGTTGGCAATCCAGGTTCATTCGCAAAAGCAGTAAGTTTTGAACTGAAAGCTAAGGGAGGGAGTATGGCAAAATCTGACATCGTCTGTCAGATTATATCCAGTTTGCTACATATGATTGATTTTATCCCGCTTTTTTAACGCTCCAGTCTTTTTTCTGCAATAAACTTAACAACAGATCACGATGATCGTCCTGAATTTCTATCACCCCGTTCTTGATCATCCCACCGGTGCCACATTTCTGCTTCAATATTTTATCATGTGTAGAATGATGCAAGATGCGAAAGTTTATGGGTTACAGGGTACTAGGGCATACGCAGTTTTATATCGTTGGCGGGTGCGGCAAAAGCGTTGCAATGTCTCAACTGTTCTATGGCGCCGTCTTTGCTGGAAAAATCAATTTTGCTGATAAAATTTTGAACGTACTGCATTTGTCTAATAAATGCGACGGGATCAGATTCGTTGGTCATGCGTTTGAGACCGGAAAGATACTCATTGCGGAACACTGAGGGGACAATAATCCTTGCTTGTCCGCCTGCAACAAGTTCGGCATTCATCATAGCTCTGGCGATACGGCCATTGCCGTCATCAAATGGATGGACTTCCAGGATGAAAAACATTATTGCCAGTGCCCGTGCAAATGGATGAGCCAACCCTCTATAAAGCTCAAAACCCTGACGCAGGGTTCCACGCACCAGAGTTGGATCAACAAATCGAGTCAGCCCGGCAGCGTTGGGCCGCAATTTATATTGTCCGGGACGCTTATCCGGTCGGCCCTCCAAAATAACTGTATGGCGTGAGACTAAAAAATCTTCGAACTCTTCAAAGGTATTGGGTATTTTGGTCATTTCATCAATACTGCCAACGATCCTGTAGGTTCCTAGAATATCATGACCATCCTCCGGGCGAGTTGGTGGCACAATACCGGAATCTATAATCTCAAATGCCTCTTCGACTTCAAACTCGGTCCCTTCAATGAAGTTTGAAAAATAGGCATCGAAAAATGCTGTTGTGTAAAATTCTTCACCTGTATCTGGTGCATTTCGTACCGGGAATGGTGTGTCTGCAATGGCTGCCCTGAGAGCGGCAAATCGTTCCACTGCTTTTGGCTCATATCCCTCGCCAGCACTATAAGCTTTGGATAAAGGGGAGGAGAGGTTTGTCTTTTTGGTTCCCTGAATGGCACCGATCAACTTATTTAGTTTTGTAAATGCCGTTTCCAGTTTTAGCAGTTTGGCAACGTCTTGTGCCCGGTCGCGTAAACGATTGAGCTCCTGTTCACCATTGCTGCCTAGAATCACCGCGAGACGTTCTTCTATTTCGTATCGCGACAGAACTTTGAGTTCTTGTCCGCTATCTTTCACGGGTAAAAGATTTTCCAGATATGCCCTTTCACGGCATGCGACATATAGGTTTAAAATTGGTGAATCCCAGCCTTCAAGTGATCCTGAGCCTTTTTGGATAAATATTTTTAAGCCGGGGAGATTAATGGTTCTCCGGTACTCTCCAGTGACATAGATGCATCCCGCTGGAGAGATCTTATTTTCAATTGCAGAGCGGTGACTCACAACCGTGCCAGGAACAAGGAGTGATAATATTTGCCAGACATTTTGACGAACAATTTGTTCAGGAGAGTCTTTCAGGTTTGAGGTGTACAGTTTTGGACCAATCTTGCGAATATGGCCAGATTTTACCGCCCGTGATATTTCCGCACTGTGACTTGTGTCTGAAATGAAGAGAAATGGAAACTTTTTCACTTAAACTGCCCTGTTCTTAGGGTTTATGTGGGAATATTTTTCACAACAGTGCTATTTTGTCAATTATTTTTCTTAATGTCAATTATTTATATTAAAGATGGTGGGCAATACGATTACTGCAGCTTTGCTCTCTTATAGCTTTTGGTGAATCTATCTATAGCCAATTTATCCCCCCGCTTTTTTAACGCTCCACCCTTTTTCCTGCAATAACCCCAACAACAGATCACGATGATCCCCCTGAATTTCTATCACCCCGTTCTTGATTGTCCCACCGGTCCCACATTTCTGCTTCAGTGTTTTTGCCAGTGATTTCAATTCATCTCCAACCAGCGGAATACCGGTGATCAGAGTCACCCCTTTCCCTTTGCGCCCCTTGGTTTCTCTCTGGATGCGGACAATTCCATCACCCTTTGGAGCGTTAGAGTGCTTGCTGTTACATTGACATTTTTTCAGTGGCTGACCACACTTGGGGCAGGTTGGGCCGATGTCATCAGAATAGACTAGACGATGGTTTGAGCTTCCCATAATTTTTTCCAGAATGGACGTTATTGATTCAAGGATTTCTTAAACTGACATTCGACACAGATTTTTTTCAGCTCATACAACCCCGATTCCTGATTCAGCACGGTGGCGGTGGTTATGTGTTCATTGCAGGTCAACCTAAAGCATTCGTCACAGACGATTCCTTCACCGATTGTAGAAAAGTGTTCACAAACGTGACACATCCAGGGGAGTTTTTCTTCTGCCATGCTTTGATTCCTTGAAATATCTTTATAAGATAAATTTAGCTTCAGTTGCTTTCCAACTAAATTGTGTGATTTGAATTGATTCTAGCCGACAGAAATGGACAGGTCTTGCAAGACCGCCACCCGCATAAAAAGAGCCTATATTCATTGTTTGCTCTCAAGGAGCTCTCTGAAAGCTGCAGGGAGGATACTCTGAGCTTTTCTGGTAATAGATTCCTCGTTTTTTTGCCAAAGTACGCCAAGACATATGACTAATAAACCAATGGCCGTTAAAGCGATAGGGAATAACCAGCTATCTTGAAATACATCTTCTGCCAGATGCCCTAGATACCCACAACTCCCAAGTGCACCAAAAATAACAAAGACACGTCGAACCAACAGCACACCAACCCCGATCATGATCATATTTATACAGAGATAGATGAATTTTGATAGCTCACTGTTAGAGTGTTGTAGAGACAGGCTGCCCCAGAAGGCTAACACCCCGAACAGATAAAGCCAAAATGGATAATCCGCACTATTTCTTGCTCTCACATCAACCCAAAATGCCAAACCAACCATTAACAGGCCACTGTACAGAGAGACCAGTTTACGTAACTCCCAGGTGATATCACCGCCTGAAAGCATAGCCGTGAGATCCATAGTTAAATACCAGAGGGTCACGGCTATGGGCATGATTAAAAATGGGTATTTATATTTCCAGGCAATAACAACACCGACAGCCAATGTGCCAAGCTCCATATAGAGCCAGTGCCACTTGATGTAACGGTGATATTCCCGATAAGTTGTGTCATCAGGCCATAGACCCAGCGCTTGTTGAATTCCGTAAATAGCGAGTGGGGTTAATGCAACGACAAAGGTTGCGCAAATGCCGGCAGGGATGGCGTACCCTTTAGCTTGGAATTTGTTGCTGAGTAGCAGACCAATAGCGGCATATATCAATGAAATAAAGAAGATCCCAAAGCCGCCAAATGACTCCCAGCCAAGGTTCATAAAGAGAGACATTGCGCCAATAGCTATCATTCCGCCCAGGTAATAGAGGACATGGGTGAAATCAAACACCGGGCCAGCGGTGGGGCATCCTCTCAAATGTTCGACTAAATTGTCAGCTTGTTCTGAGGAGAGGATATTCTCGTCAACAGCAGATTGGAGGGTCCCTCTGGTTATTTTCATTCTGTCCTCTTCAACCCTCTGTATGAATTTTCAAAAATTTGATTGATAGACCAACACCTGAGTACCCATGATAAATCCGCAAGCCGATCAATGGAGCCGTGGTGGAAAATTATGATCGTTGTGCAATAGTAAAAGTTCATGTTCCATTGTGATCTGGGCGGTGAGGCCGTTGCTGGCAGTGCGGATTATGAGGTTATTCTATCGCAGTTGATGACAATTAAATACAATTTAAAACAAAAAAAGCCAGAGCTATTGCTAACCCCGTCTCAACTGTAAAAGTTAAATGCGACTTGTATTACCGGAAAGTGGTGATTAAATATAAATATCATCTCATTCATGATCTTCGGATCAAACTTGATTCAAACTTTTGGGGTCGGTAAATGTATGACGTCATCATCATTGGCGGTGGAATCGTTGGCTGTGCTCTGGCCAGAGAATTATCTCGCTACGACCTGCGGCTGGCTCTGATTGAAAAAGAGGTCGAGGTTGGTTTTGAAACCAGCAAAACCAACTCAGGGATTATCCATGCCGGACATCACTCCTCCCCCGACACCCTGAAGGGGAAGTTTGAATGGGCGGGAAATCAGATGTGGGATGATCTTGCCGGCGATCTGAAGTTCGGTTTTAAACGGATTGGTGAACTCCTTCTGGCGCAACTTCCTGAGGATTTGCAATACCTGGAGCAGCTTAAAAAACAGGGGGAAACCAGAGGGGTTACCGGCCTTGAGATCTGGTCTCAAAAACGGGTTCGAAAAGAGGAACCCAACCTCAGCCACTCTGTTCTCCAAGCCCTCTATGCCCCTACGGCAGCCGTCGTCAACCCCTACGAGGCTTGCTTTGGGCTCATCGAATCGGCACAGCAGAACGGCGCTGAACTCTTCTGTGGCAATCAAGTTCTAGCTATCGATCAGGATAACGATGGCTTCACGATTCAAACCTCGCAGAAAAACTTTCGTACCCATATCATTCTCAACGTTGCCGGCTTATTTGCTGATCAGGTTGCCGCTATGGTTGCTGCAGACAACTTCAAAATTTTACCCCGCAAGGGTGAAGAATACATGCTCGATCGACGACTCCAGGGGATTGTCTCGCGGATAATTTTCCCGATACCCACAGCCACCAGTAAAGGTGTTTTAATTATACCGACAGTCGATGGCCCGATCATGGTTGGTCCGACGGCAGAAGATGTTTCGAGTCGTGAGGATCAATCCACCAGCTTTGCCGGAGCCAGCAAAATATTTGCAGCGGTGCGCAAGTATTGCCCGGCAATCTCTGAGCGGGACACGATTACCGAATTTGCCGGTCTACGGGCCGTATCTGATGCTAATGATTTTATTATCGAGCAATCTTCAGTCAAAAATTTCTACAATATAGCGGGGATTCAGTCTCCCGGGCTCACTGCCGCACCAGCGATTGCCACTTACGTCGCAGAGATGCTTCGTTCGGATGGTTTCACCCTGGTGGGAAAAAAGGTCTGGAAATCGGACATTGACGGACCTCCCCACTTTGCCCAGATGTCCCCGAAAGAGCGAAAAGTCACAATTGAAAGAGATCCGGCCTTTGGACGCATTGTCTGCCGTTGTGAATCAATCACCGAAGCTGAAGTGCTCTACGCGATCAAACATGGAGCCCGGACTCTCGATGGGGTGAAGTTTCGGGTTCGGGCCGGGATGGGACGCTGCCAGGGAGGATTTTGTACCACGCGGGTTATGGATCTTCTCTCACAGAAATTGGGAATACCTCTGCATAAAATCACTAAACGGGGTCAGGGTTCAGAAATTTGTGCTCCACGTCAAGATATCTTGTCAGTGGAGGATAAACGATGAAAAATTCACTGAAGAAAAAATATTCTGTGGTGATCATCGGTGGGGGGCCGGCGGGATTGGCCGCTGCACTCGGTGCGCGGGAGGCAGGGGCAGAACATATTCTGGTGATTGATCGAGAAATTGAGGCGGGTGGAATCCTCAACCAATGTATCCACAGCGGCTTCGGGCTCCACTATTTCAAAGAAGAACTCACCGGTCCCGAATATGCGGAACGCTTTATTCGCAACGTTCTGGCGGACAATGTGGAGATTTTGACCGACTCTTACGTTTTGGATATCAGCCCCGACCTGCAGTTGGAAGTGATCAGTGGGAACTATGGATATCTGCAGCTGCAGGCTCAGGCGGTTGTTCTGGCGATGGGCTGCCGCGAACGGACTCGCGGAGCAATTCGTACGCCGGGTTTTAGACCCGCCGGGGTGATGACTGCTGGCTTAGCCCAGAAAATGGTCAATATGAAGGGACTTCTCCCCGGAAGGCGGATCGCCATTCTTGGTTCCGGTGACATCGGCCTGATCATGGCTCGACGGTTAATCCTGGAAGGTTGCGAAGTGGTCGGGGTGTATGAATTACAGCCTTACTCCAACGGCCTGAGCCGCAACGTGGTTCAGTGTCTGGATGACTTTGATATCCCACTCCACCTCTCTACAACCGTTACTTTTATCCACGGACAGAAGCGGTTGGAACGGCTGACCATTGCACCGGTGAACGATCAACTCATTCCCAATCAAAGCCGAGCCTGGGATGTCACTTGTGACACCCTGCTCCTCTCCATCGGACTGATCCCTGAAAATGAACTATCGACCAGGCTCAGACTACAGATGAATCCGGCGACCGGTGGGCCACTGGTGAGCAGTACCCTGGAAACCTCTCTGCCAGGAGTTTTTGCCTGCGGCAATGTCCTTCATGTCCATGATCTTGTCGACTTTGTCTCCGAAGAGTCTCATCGTGCCGGTCGATTTGCAGCTGAACTTGCCAATG
>JAOZQF010000219.1 GCA_029932345.1 Desulfuromusa sp.
GATAATAAGAGAAGGAGAACGGTATGGATTGGTTTCTTTTTTTGGGAATTATTGTTGTCTGGTACGTTCTGAACCGCTGGATTTTGCCACGGATGGGAATTCAGACATGAATATCCGGCAGCTGTGAGCTTCCGCGTGACGGTAAGCAAAAAACTGATCCTGAAGATACGGGAATCAGTGAGGAAAAATAAATTTTGAAAAAAGGTCGCTTGAAAGAGCGACCTTTTTTTATCCGCTTCGTAAGCCCCTCAGGAAAGATTGCATCGATAACGATCAGTCTATAAATATGGTGTAAATAATTTACAAAATGAATCTCGCAAACGCCGAGAGAGTGAACGTTTATCCATATCTTCAAGGGAGATTTCACGGGCTTGTTCACGAGATCGATTAAAATGGGCGGTCAGTTCAGAAACGGCCTGAGAATCGAAAACCTCAACATTAAACTCAAAATTCAAACGGAGACTGCGCGGGTCTATATTGGCGGATCCAATTAAAGCATACTCATCATCAATCAACAGCAGCTTGCTATGGACAAATGGGGGTGGCTGGAAATAGATATGGGTCTTTTGTTCAAGCAATTCAAAGAGTAGGGCATTGGTTGCCCAGGCAACAAACGGGAGATTGCTTTGTTCGGGAAGAAGAATTTCCACCCGAACCCCGCGCAAAGCGGCGGTATTGATCGCTGCCAGTTGGGCGCGACTGGGGATAAAATAGGGGGTCATGATCCTGACATGTGATTTTGCACAGGCCAAGGCACCGATCAAAATCCAGTTGAGATTTTCATGCGCTTCGTTTGGCCCGGCGCTGATTCCACGACAACAGGCTGTTCCTGCGTTCTCTGGAGTTTTCCATTGATAAGGTTCCCGTTCTTCTCCCACCGTAAAATGCCAGTCTTCCATGAAAGCATCGCGTAACTGTTCACAAACTGGTCCCTCAAGGTGAAAGTGGATGTCAATGACGCGTTGCGGGTTGTTCTTGTCCATGGCCATATGGCGGTCCCGAATATTCATCCCCCCGGTAAACCCGTATCTATTATCGACCACCAATATTTTGCGATGGTTCCTTAAATTAAAGTAAAAACTTCCTAGCAGGGTGAAGGGGAGAAAAGCAGCAAATTGAACTTTAGTATTACGGAATTTGCGCCGGACTTTTTTTAAAGAATACATTTCACCAAAAGCATCAATCAATACTCTGACATCAATACCCCGCTCTGCTGCGGCAATCAATGCATCGACAAACTGCTGTCCAATTTTATCTGGAGTGAATATATAACTGGAAAAAAAGATCGATTCCTTGGCCATGCCGATAGCCGACAACATGGCAGGATAGGTCTGCTCGCCATTGTGGAGGGGGGTAATTTTATTGCCATAAACCAGTGGGCGTCGCGTCACAGCGTTAGAAAGATTGATCAAGCCCTGGCAGGTACTGCTAGAGGGAAAGCGTTCAATATCTTTGGAGCTTGGTGACTGATCAGCATGCAGCCAGTGCATCCCCTGCCCCTGCTCCTGGATCTCTCGGGATCGGGTGCGGATTCGATTAACCCCCAGCAACCAATAGAGAAGGGCACCAATCCCGGGCATTGCGAGACAGGTAATGATCCAGCCAGCCGCTGCTCGTGGGTCACGCTTATTCAACAAAGCATGCCCGGCAGACAAAAACGAGAATATCCATAGGGTGGCCAGCAACAGGGTCAACATGGGATCTCCCGAGGGCTGATGGTGTTTTCTAACGCAATGACGTTCCGCAGCGAGGGCAAGTTAAAACGGTATTAGTCGAAATTTTTTCTCCACAGGTTGGACAGTTGAACCAATGGTGACAAAAGCGGCATTGCTGCTCGGACAGTCCCTGCTTTTTTTTACACTTGGGACAGCGCCGATACATTTTTCTGCCGTTGAGATAATCTTCAAAAAACAGACCACAGCGAGGACATTCACTGGCTCCCGGTTTAACCGTAGCTTCACAGCCGGGAATCGGGCATTTAAAAACAGTTTTACAGTTGCTGCACCAATATTCCCCTTTAAGGGGTGCTTCACACTTCTGACATCGTTTAATGGCCATTATCCGCTCCGGAATCTCAAGTTAAACTGTCACCATCGCTACTGACTGGTTCATATCATAGTCAACAAAACACCAATTGCCAAGGGAAAGGCTCACCAAGAGTTGTTTCTAGCCAGCAGGTCACCGCTTCAGCCAATGGCAGAACTGCCCCTCTAGCTGCTCTGTATCACTAAAGTTCAGTTCAAGAAAGTGGCGTAGATGTTCCATACTTTCCGAATCTTCTGCAGTAAAAATGAAGCCGTAAAAGTTTCCACTGTGGTGAATCAATTCGCCAACAAACTTCATTTGCACGGAAGTATCAGAAAGATAAATATTTAAAGGAACTTGCGTGCCAAGAGCAAGGGGCAGTTCCCGTCCGGATCTGAACAACGCTCCCTGGAGAGCCAGATCAACCAGATCACAGCGATAAATATCGCCATCTACTCCGATATCTGCTTCGGTGAGAAACTGGTAGTTTCGTTGTTCCGTCATGGCAAAGCTCCCTTTGTCTGCTCTGCTTGAGTTGAACCCAAACTCTCCATTTATTATTGTAACAGGAAATTGAACCTTTGCTGCGTCCTGCAAATATCTTTTTTAGCAACCTGTCGGACTATCATAAGCTGGCTGCAAATTCGCCTGTATGGCTCAGATTTCAGCTCCTTTTCGACCAATCGCTATGGCTATTATTCATCAAACGAGCCAAAATCTGATCACAAACAACCAAATTTTCGCTTCAGCCCAAATAGTCCG
>JAOZQF010000004.1 GCA_029932345.1 Desulfuromusa sp.
GATGGCAACGACGATCTGGATAACAGTGGTTTGTTGAACGCCACTGCCACAGCTACGGCTCTATCTGCCAACGTTGCAGTTGTAAATAAGGGGGTGGCTGCCGCTGCCGATGCCGTCTGGGACGGTGGCACCAAAGCTGAAGCAACAGCGGTCGGTATCGCTGGCGACGGTGGTGATCGCTCGCGTACGACCTACCTGGCGATCGGCACCGACCAATTCAAATTCGAGAAAAACACCATCACCGCAGATGGCATGGACAACATCAACAATCGCGGTGAAATCAACACCGCTGCGATGGCCAATGCAGCATCAATCGGCGTCGCGGTTGCAGCCAAGGGGATCGGTGTAGCAACTTCGACAGCGACTGCCGAATCTCGCGCTGCAGCGATCGACGCCGGTAGCGGAGATAGCATCGATGATCTCTATAACTCCGGCAAGTTGAATGCGGTGTCGACGGCGCGCGCGGCCGCGGCCTCGGTCAGTGTCACAAATAAGGGGCTCGCAATTTCGGCCGATTCGGTCTGGGATGGTGGCACCAAGGCGACCGCTGTTGCCCGTGGCATCGATGTTGGTGCCGGTGGCGAAGCCCTGACCAATGATGGCCAGATTGATGCAGCGGCCGATGCAGCGACAGCGTCAGCAAGTATTGCGGTGAGTATGAAAGGGGTGGCCGGTGCCAGCGCTACGGCAACCGGCAAAGCCGACGCGATTGCGATTGATGCGAGTGCCGGTGATGATGTTGATACAGTGACCAACAATGGCGTATTGACTGCCAATGCGACAGCGCTCTCAACGGCCGCCTCGATCTCGGTCACGAACCAGGGGTTAGCGATCGCTTCGGGTGCGGTCTGGGATGGCGGCACGAAAGCCGAAGGGAGCGCACGAGGGATAGACGTAGGCGACGGGGGTGATGTGATCGACAACAACGGTGCCGTGACGGTTTCGTCGCTGTCCGCAGCGGCAGAAGCTGCAGTCGGAGTCGCGGTAAAGGGTGTGGCTGGAGCGGTTGCCACCTCGACCAGTAAATCGGCGGCTGTAGCCCTCCATGCCGGTGACGATGACGACAATGCTGTTGACGTAGTTACCAATAGTGGCGATCTGACGGCTAACGCCGATGCCGGTGCAGTCTCTGCTGCAGTATCGTTCAGTAATCAGGGGGTCGCAATTGCCGGTGGTGCAGTCTGGGACGGCGGCACACACTCGACTGCCGATGCCAGGGGGATTGAACTTGGTGGAGGTGCTGATGAAGTTGATAACAGCGGTGATATTTCTGCGAACAGCATTTCTCTGGTGGCCGAATTGGCCGCCAGTGTCAGCATCAGTGGGGTCGCCGGTTCGGTAGCAACTTCCACCGGAAAATCGAATGCTACAGCAATTGATACCGGTAGTGGCAATGCCGTCGATAGTGTCATCAATAGTGGCAACTTAAGCGCCACATCCGCTGCTGCAGCCGCAACCGCAGCAATCTCCGTTACCAATGCAGGGCTGGCTGTTGCCGGTGGTGCGGTCTGGGATGGCGGTACCAAAGGAAGTTCTGAAGCGCGTGGTATTTATGTGGGTGCTGGTCTTGAAAATGTCGGTGATTCGATAGACAACAGCGGCAACATTACAGCGACGAGTACTGGTATTGCAGCCGAGGTAGCTGCGGCAATTTCGGTGTCGGGTGTCGCCGGTGCCACCGCAACCTCGACCGGCAGTTCACTCGCAACCGCTATCGATGCCAGTGAAGGCACTGATACGGATAGCGTCATTAACAGTGGTAGTTTGAGAGCGGAATCGACCGCTGCAGCTGCAACCTCGACAGTTACATTTACCAATGCCGGTCTGGCTGTGGCCGCTGGCGCAGTTTGGGACGGTGGCACCAAGGCGATATCTGATAGCTACGGTATCGCCGTCGGGGACGGTCAGGATCGTGTTGATAACTCAGGCAAGGTCACCGCCATAGCAAATGCGGCAGCGGCCGAGTTGGGTGTCAGTGTCGCGGTTACCGGCGTGGCCGGAGCGATTGCGACATCCACAGGTAAATCATCTGCAACCGCTATCGACACCGGCGCAGTAGAGGAAGATGCGGATACGGTCATTAACCGCGGTGATCTGACGGCTGAAGCCAATGCCCTTGCCGCTACCGCCACAGTTTCGGTGACAACCGCGGGGGTAGCAGTGGCCGGCGGCGCTTCCTGGGCTGGTGGTACCACAGCAAATGCACAAGCGCGCGGTATTGAAGTGGGTGAAGGGACGGACCTGGTCGATAACTCCGGTAATATCGATATCTGGTCTAATTCTATTGCGGCCGAAGCGGCAGTGGCAGTGGCTGTTTCCGGCGTTGCCGCCGGTGTGGCTACCGCGACCAGCAGCGCTGATGCCAGTGCGATCGATACCGGCTTCGGCAACGCCGTTGATGTTGTCAAAAATAGCGGCGACCTCGATGTGACTTCACATGCACTCGCAGCAACAACTTCGGTCAGCGTAACAACGGCCGGTGTCGCTGTCGCCGCCGGAGATGTCTGGGATGGCGGCACCGAGGCTAAATCGAGTGCGCGTGGCATCGAAGTCGGCGAAGGTGCAGACACGATCGAAAACAGCGGCTCGGTACAAACGGACGCATGGGCTGAATCGGCGTCTGCGACCATCAGTGTTGCAGTTGCTGGTGTTGCCGGTGCAGTTTCCACAGCCACTGCAACAGCCGACTCTACGGCCATCGATACAGGTTCCGAGGAGTACAACGACGTAATTATAAACAAAGGTGATGTTGGTGCTGATGCTACGGCTATTGCCGCTTCTGCGGCAGTGTCGTTCACGGCGGCCGGTGTGGCTATTTCCGGAGGCGCAGCGTGGGATGGTGGTACAACCGCCAAGTCCGATGCCATAGCCATGAATTTGGGTGGCGGTGCAGATGTTGTGTACAGTGATGGAGTTGTCACCGCCGATGCTCTCGCTACATCGACCGATATAGCCGCCTCGGTAGCTATTTTGGGGGTTGCCGGCGCGATCACTGCGGCAAACTCGCATGCCGCTGTAACCGGTATTGATCTGGGGGCAGGCGCTGATGTCGTTGAAACCTATAACCTCATTTCCGTATCGTCAGTTTCAAACTCCAATACCGTGGCCAATGCGGATTCCAAATTCGGTGTAACTGTAGCGGGCAACAATTCCTGGGATGGCGGCACCCGCAGCAATTCAACAGCGTCGGGTATCACTGCTGGAAGCGGGAGCGACCGCATTGACAATTATGCCGATATAAGCAGCTCCGCAACCTCAGTCCCGACAGCAAGTGCCCTGACTTTTGTGGTTGGTGGTGTTGGTGTCGCAAATTCAACAGCGACCGCCGATGCCCGGGCCAATGCGATTGATGCTGGCAGCGAAAACGACACCATTAATAATCTCGGAGACCTGAATGCGACCGCCACTGCAGCAGCAGTGGCGAGCAACGTGGCGCTCACCGGAATCGGTGTTGGTGTGGCAGCCGATGCCGTCTGGGACGGTGGGACGACGAGCAACTCGGATGCACGTGGTATTGCTGGCGGCGCCGGCGATGACCTTATTCTGACCGGCAACGCCGAGGATGTTTCGGTTATCAATGCGACGGCCAACTCGACCTCGGTCTCGACCAGTCTTGCGGTTACCGTGGGCGGCGTCGCAGGTGCAATCAGCACGTCGACAGCCAATGCCGACGCCAGCGGTATCGATGCAGGTACGGGCAACGATACGATGATCAGTAACAGTGCTGTTACCGGGTTCGCCAACGCCAATGCTGCCAGTACCAGTGTTGCTCTGACCGGTGTTGGTGCGGCAGTCGCCAGCGATTCGTTCTGGGATGGCGGTACAAAAACGAACGCCTACGCAACCGGTTTGTCCGGCGGTGTCGGTGATGACGAAGTTCGTAATCTTGACTTTGCCCGGGCCGAAGCCGATTCAGACGCGACCTCGGTCGCAGCAGCAGTTACGGTCGGTGGTATAGCGGGTGCAGCAGCGGCAGCTACAGCGACCGCAGAGGCAGTCACCCTGAGTGGTGACAAGGGTGACGATACTGTCGTTAACGAGGGGGTTGTAGAAGCGGTCGCTGATGCGACGGCAACCGGAGTCAGCGTGGCTTTCACCGGGCTTGGTATCAGTGTCGCAGGAACCTTCTTTGAAGGTGGTTCGACCTCCGATACGGTCGCCAGAGGGATTGGTGGAGGAGCAGGCGAGGATGTGCTGGTCAACAGTTTGGACGCGATGATCGACGTGCAGTCGCATGCGCGGACCAGCGATACTGCTGTTGCGGTCGCCCTGTTTGGTGTTGCCGGTGCGGGTTCGCGTGCGACAGCAATCTCAGACGGTTATGGCATAGATGGTGGTGACGATGCCGACGTGATCCTGAATGAAGGGATAATAACCCAGGCAACCAGTGCGGATGCTGTGGCAACCAGTATCTCCTATGCTGGAACGGGTGCCGCGATCAGTAGCGCTGGATCAGTCGGTCATTCGCAGGGAACCGGCCTGGCCGGCGGCGGCGGTGATGATATCGTGACCAACACCGGGCAGGTAGACCTGACTTCTACTGCGAAAGCCATCGGCCAATCGATCAGTGTCACCTATGGCTTCGGCGGTTCGATTGCCGATGCCAACGCTGATGCGATCGCTGCAGCGACCGGAATCGCTGGAAACGATGGCGCAGATATACTGACAAATGCCAGCACCCTGAAGGTAAGCACCAATGCTGGCACGACGGCGCGTTCAATCAGTTACTCGACCCTCGGTATTGCGCTGGGTAAAGCTAACTCGACATCTGAGGTTGCAGTGACTGGAATGTCCGGTGACGCTGGTGGTGACACCATTATTAACAGCGAAGCCGGCGAGATTGTGGTTGCCTCAAAGGCGACAGCTGACGCCGGTTCGGTTGCGATTGTTCTGGGTGGGGTTGCAAATGCGGAAGCGCGTAGCAGCATCCTCGCTGATGCAACCGGTCTGAGTGGTGGTATCGGTGATGACGCAATCCGCAATGACGGTATTCTTGGCATCCAGAGCAACTCGATCAGCACGGCCAACAGTGCCTCCGTCGGTTTCCTTGGCGTAAGTGGTGCTAAAGCCGGGACCGAAGTTGAAACCAGAGCCGTCGGCATCTCGGGTGGCGACGGATCCGATAATATTGTGAATACCGGCTCTATTCGCGTCGGTACCGCAGTTGGTGCGACCGGCGATGAAAGCTACATGGCGGTTCTGCGCGGTGCTGCAGCAAGTACCGGCCTGGCCGGACTTGCCAGTGCAGAAGCATCGGCCTTTGCAGCGACCGAATCGACCGGGATAGCCGGCGGGGCGGATGACGATTTCATCAGTAATCGGGGTGATGGTGATATCACCGTCCTTGCCAGGTCGTTGAACCAAACCGGGGCATTGGCTATTCAGATTTTTGGTTCCGCTGAAGCGGCCGGTGAGTCAGGCGCATTCACTCTTGCTACCGGGCTGTCCGGGGGGGTGGGCAATGACACCATCGAGAGCTTGACCCAACTCTATGTCGAGGCTGAATCAGAGCTGCTGCATAACGGTGCAAGTCTTACCTTCGCTGGTGCCAGTGAGGCAGAATCGTCACTGCAGGCACGAACCGAAGCGGTTGGAATCAACGGTGACAGTGATGATGATGCCATCTTGACCGGCGGGACTATCGTGGTTGAGGCTACATCGACAATGGTTTCGAGCAATGGTGCCAGCGCGACATTCGGTAGCGGCAGTGTTGCCGGTCAAGCCGGTGCGGCGACCCGTGCGACAGCTGTCGATGGCGGTGATGGACACGACATCATCGATAGCTCTGCCGATATCACCCTCATTGCTCTTTCAGATCTGGCTCTGCACGGTTCCAGCTTTTCACTGGGCGGCAGCAGCGCGTCATCCGGGCAACTGGCAGCGACCACGCAGGCCGAAGCGCTGGTTGGCGGCGGTGGTAATGACCAGATCGTGAATCGCGGAGTGATTTCAATCATAGCGCAGTCGGAAATGACCTCAAGCGGCGCAGCTAAAACCGGTTTTGGCAGCTCATCTGCAAGTAATGTCTCGGGCGGTATAACCAGAGCGACCGGGATGCGTGGGGGTGACGGTGATGATTTGGTGGAGAATTTTTCCGGAGCCGAAATCATCGTTGATGCATCGACCAAAGTAGACGCCGATGCCATCACCTATACCTTTGCCGGTGGCACCAGTGCGGGCAATTTGCTCACCGGACTCTCTTATGCCGATGGCATCACCGGTGGCGAGGGCAACGATCAGTTACTCAATAATGGTCGTATGGTTATTTCAGCTACTGCGGACTTGACCGCTAGAGGTGGTTCCAAATCAACATTCACCGGCGGTAGCTCTTCTGCAACCGGAAAGTCAGCAGCAGGTGCTGATGTCGTTGGGATGAATGGTGGTGAGGGCGACGATCTGGTCATATCGACCGGTAATATCGAAGTCAGGGCAAAATCGATTGCCAGGGCACAAAATAACTCGAGCAGTTCAGCATCATTCAGTAGCGACCAGATAGCCGGATCAATCAGTGAAACAACGGCAACCGCAACTGGTCTTCGCGGGGAAAGCGGCAATGATACACTAATCAACACCGCGAATCTGATGGTTTTTGCCGACAGTACCGCTTACTCGTTCGCTTACGCCAACGGTGCGAGTTTCTCTTTTGACGGTGATGCGGAGGCAAGAAGTACCAGTACTGCAACTGCAACTGCCACAGGATTCTCGGCGGAAGATGGCGATGTCGTGGTGCGAAACGACGGTCAGCTCACGGTTACAGCAACGGCAGGGACATCAGAAGATCTGGTTTCAACACTCATTTTCTATCGTCTCCAGGGCGACTACGAGGAAGATGTTGACCCCGATGAAATTGCTATTGCCGAAACTGTCACAACTGAGCCAGACTGGGATGATCCGGATGTTCAAGCACAGTATACAGATGGCGACATTCTTTACTGTACCGATGCCGCCTGTGTGCAAAACTCGGATATTAATTCCACCGGTAACCATTACCGGGTTGCCGTCGAGCAGGTCGATGATGACAATGATTCGAACACCGCTCCGATAGACGTATACAGCTGGGTCGTATTCGCTGTGGTCGACGATTTGCCCGATCTGACTAATCCTGCAGTTAGTAGTCAATATGTGACTGGTGAAATTGTCGCATGCACGTCGATTTCCTGCCGTGAAGCTCCATCGGTAGAGTCATCCGCGACCTATTGGACGGTTATCGTCGAACCGGTCGATGATGACAATGATCCAAACACCGCTCCAATAGACGTATACAGTTGGGAACAGCAAACTGGCCTGGTGATCGAGGTGTCGGTGGAGATCACTGAAACGAGCTTCCCGACTTACGCGGCCGCGAATGCCAACGGGCTTGACGGCGATGGTGTCGCAAGAGCCACGGGCGTGACCACCGCTAGTGCTTACGGTATTCAGCTCGGCAACGGTCATAACGATGTCGTATCGAATGACATGAACATCAATGCTGTCGCAAATAGTGTGATTAATTCCGCGTCAGACGGCGACGTTTTTGGCGATTCGAGGGGGAGCGTCAATGCGAGTGCGACGGCGAAGGCGTACGGAATCGCCGTCGGTGATGGTGACGATTATGTCTGGAACTCGGGAACAATGTCGGTTACTGCAACACCGATGGCACAGGGGTACACTGCGGTCAGTCCCGGCGGTGGCATCTGCATCTGGTTCTTTGGTTGGTGGTGCGCTGCTGGAGGAACACCTGACGCACAGGCTATTACCACATTTACTGCGGAAGCCTCGGGTATTCTGGCTGGCGCTGGTGACAATTTTATCACCAACGACGGATCCATCATTGTCACTGCCGCCCCGGATGTCATCGATGATTTGCGCCGTCCCGATTATGGTGAGTACGCGGCAATGACTCGCGGTGATGGTTCACCCGTCAGAACGGTCATATCCCACTCGACCGCGATTGGCATACTCACCGGTGATGGCAACGACACGGTGATCAACAATGGTACTATCATTGTCGAGGCTAAAGACATCCTCAGTGGTTGCGCTGATGGTAGTTGCGGCATTCCGGCTAACGTCCAGGCAACACTCAGTGCCAGCGGCATTGTCACTGGTGCCGGCAACGATATCGTTACGAACCGTGGTGCCGTTGTCGCCAATCTGGTACAAAACGGAGTCCGTACCGGCAGCATTGCGATCAGCACCGGTGCCGGCAACGACACCATCAGCCTCTTTGATCCGGTGGAAGTTATACACCCTGAAACCGGCGAGACACTGACTGTTTCAGTTGTGGGTGATATCGATTTTGGTTCTGGTGATGATACTCTCCATTTGACTGGCAGCCCGATTATCCAAGGCGACATGCGCCTTGGGGCGGTTGACGATGGTGTCGATTCGCTCATTGTCGAAGGGGCGGGATTTTTTGATAAATCACTGCTCGACTTCGAGTCTGCCACAAAACTGGGGGCTGGTATCTATCGTGTCACTACCCTGTCATCCTTGCAACGACTCGAAATGAAAGAGGGAACCCTTGAGTCCGATGGTAGCTATACTTTTGCCAGTGACGGGCTGTTCAGGACAACTGTCCATAGTGATGGCAGTCACGGTAAACTACATTTGCTCGGCGCGGCTGAACTTGATGGGAACTTAAGTGTATTGCGTAGTTCGGGAGGACCTTATCTCGATGGCACGCGGTATGCGATCATTGAAGCCAATGATGGCCTGGTTGGCACTTTCAGTGATGTTTCTCTTCCGCCAGACACACGATTACTTAGTTTTATGCTGGACGACACGTCTCCCACTCTCAGGGAAGTGGTCGTCGATGCCGAAAGCTTTGGTAGCGTTGCCAAGTCTCGTTTGGCGCAGACTCTCTCTGGTTATCTGGACAGCTGGATGACCACGGCCACAGGTGATCTCAGAACTACCCTCGGCAAATTCCAGACCCTTTCTTCAGCAGAAATTGAGCAGGCTTTCCGTAGCTTCAGCCCGGAACAGTATGACAGCCTGACCGTGTCGACTACCAAATCGACCCAACTGTTCACCCAGTCTCTTCTGCAGCGGATTCATAGTGTCCGTCTTCTCGGGGAAACGACCAGTAACGGCGGACTTAATGCCCATTTCACCTCAGGTGAAACACCGATCTTGTTGGCTTTTAACGGCCCTGCGGAGAGTATCGGCCAACTGTTCCCCACAGAAAAAAAGAAAAAAGCCAAGTATGGGGTCTGGGCAAAGAGCTTCGGGCAATGGGGTGATCAGGATAAAGACAGCGGTTTTAATGGTTACGACTACGATGTCTATGGTGTCGCCTTCGGCCTTGATTTTCTGTTCCAGGATCATTACCTGGTCGGCGGCAGTCTAGGTTATTCTGACACCAACGTAGATATGGATAAAAATCAAGGTGATGGGCAGGTCGATTCTTACTATGGATCATTGTACGGTAGTTATTTTTCAGAAAAAGGTTATGTCGATGCGGTTCTCTCTTACGCTCATCTGGATTTCGATAGCTCGCGTAAAATCGTCATCGGTTCGATTCGGGAAACCGCACGGGGTGACCATGATGGTGATTCTTATTCAGCATTTATTGAAGGTGGTTATAACTTGGGTGGCAACACTTGGGTGTTCCAGCCTTTTGCTAATCTCTTTTACGCTTATCTGGAAGAGGACGGTTTTACCGAAACTGGTGCCGGTGGGCTCAATCAGACTATCGACAAGCGCAATACGGATACCTTGATCTCGGAACTGGGATTGCGTATCACTCCTGTCGTTCAACTGAAATCAGGTCTGTTGATTCCTGAGGCCAGTCTCGCCTGGAATTATAATTTTGATATCGATGACCGGACCATTAAGTCGTCGATTGCCGGACAGCCGGGCACGTCGTTCACAATCGACGGGAATAGTGTGAAGAAATCCGGTGCGGTTGTCGAAGTTGGCATGACCTACCTTGGTTACAGTGGGTTTAAGCCTTCAGTGCGCTACCGTGGGGAGTTTCGAGATGGATATAGAGGAGATGCTATCATCGGCGAACTGCGCTGGGAGTTTTAGCCGGCGGTTGAAAAACTATCTGTAAACAGTATTGTTTCAGATTTTCATTCATCGTTCCAAAAGACGGTGCAGCGCTGCCTCAGCATTAGCTAGTCGCTCCAGCCCTCGGCCTTCTACCACCTCATAGGGACGTTCGAGCCGGATGATTTCATCGAGATGACACTGGTAAATTCGCTGCAAGTCATGCCGGTTTTCCCGTAGAGGATCAGGTTCCCAGGGCAGGTCCGGTTTACAGAGCAGATAAACGTGGGATGCTTCCTGTTTAATCCCGCTGCTGATTTCTGCAGGACAACAGCCAAAAACTTCCTCTGCCCAGATTTTATAATTGATGAGATCGGTATCAAAAATCCCCCATGGTGTAGATGTGGGAATTTTTTCCTGTTGATAGATCAGGTGTAAGCGAGACATTTTCCTCAACTGTTCCAGATCGTATTCCGGACCGTTCTCTTCAAGATAAGTACGAGCATATTCCAGCACATAGGGAAGTTTGAAAACTTCTCCCAGATGTTGAGTGAGATAACTTTTCCCCGATGATTCTGCACCGGTCAGGATGATCCGTCTCATCTCTCTATTCAACCTGTGGTTGCTTTTGGGTTTGGGTGGATTTATGCCATTGCCTCCAGCCATAGATGCCAATCAGCAGAAAAATGGCGTATTGAATCGAGTATATGGGGGCTTCTTTGATCCAGTAAATATGGATTCCAAGCAGGTTAACCACCAGCCAGAGAACCCAGTTTTCCATCCGCTTATGAGCCTGGAGGAACTGGGCAAAAAAGTTCAGGACGGTTGTTGTCGAATCTCGCCACAGCAGGGCAGGTTCAGGAATCCAGCTCACCTGTGCCGCCAATGTAGAAATACCAAATGCCCAACCGATAATACCAAGGGTCGCTGCAACAATAATAAGGAGTTGTTTCTTTCGTGGTAGCCAGACTGGAACAAATGAATTTTCTTTGTGGGGATTGCGGCTTCGTACCCAGGTTATCCAGCAGTAGATCTGAATCGGAATGTAGGAGAGGTAGAGAATTCCATCGGAAATCAGTTGCCACTGGGTAAAGGCCAACCAGGTTGAGATGGCCGCCCAGAGGATCCCCAGTGGCCAGCCGAGAATATTTTGTCGGGCAATCAGTACCACACCGCAAACAGCACACAGTGTCGCAATAATTTCTACTGGAGTGGTTCCAAGAACCTGGATCCATGGGATAGTTTCTGTCACGTTTTAACCCTTACGTGTTTAGTGCCAGTACATCGAGGCCATATTTTAGTGACATGAAATCGTGTTCACCGTCGTTCGGCCTCTATCACTTTGGCAATCAGTTGCCGGGCTCCAGAGCGAAGAAGCTCTGTCAAAAGATCCGTGTTTGATTCATCTCGCTTTTTCAGGTCAAAAACATTACTCTTAGTTATGACGTATCCTTTTTTGTTGGAATCCAGTTTTGGCGAACTGTTCCAACAGGGTATGTCATTTATTTTTGCAAATTTCCTGAACACCACTTTCGATTATAACTCATGATTAAGGGGAGCACCAGCTATCTTGTGCAGAGTATTCTGAGTTGCTGACACGTCGGCTCAGCAGGTTAAAGCCGCCATCCTGAGGTCGCTACAGCCGATCGACTTTTTGATAAAGACAATATCCTGTGACAACGGTAAAGAGTTTGCTCTCCATCAACAGGTGAACAAGGAACTGGGTAGCAAAAGCTATTTTGCTCATCCCGATCACTCATGGGAGCGGGGAACGAACGAAAACACCAACGGATTGATTTGGCAATATTTCCCAAAGCGAAAAGACCTTTCGGGTGTTACTGATGTTGAAATCCAGACTGCCATGGATAAAATCAACAATCGACCCAGAAAATGCCTTGGGTAGAAAACACCGAATCAGGTACTCTTGGGAATCAGACCACCGATTACATTTGAAATTTGAATTCAGATATAAATAAAAAGATAGGAGAAAGTTATGACAAAGGAGTTGGTTATTTGTACCACCTCCCAGGAAACCCGGGTCGCGCTGCTTGAAGGTGGCCATATTGCTGAGCTCTATATTGAGCGGGATCGGCAAATGGGGATTGTGGGAAATATTTACAAGGGAAAAGTGATTCGGGTATTACCGGGAATGCAGGCCGCTTTTGTTGATGTCGGTCTGGAAAAGGCGGCATTTTTGTATGTTGCCGATGTTCTGGATGAAATGGAGCAGGTTGAACGGACCATTGAAGGGGACGAAGATACCCTGGAACCGGATACGTGCCCTGAGTTGCCCCCACTCCCCCCGATTGAAGATCTCCTGACCGAAGGGCAGGAACTTCTGGTGCAGATCTCCAAGGAACCGATTGGGACCAAAGGGGCTCGAATCACCTCACATATCTCTCTGCCGGGGCGCCATTTAGTTTATATGCCGACCGTAGACCATGTTGGTATTTCGCGACGCATTGAAGATGAAGGTGAACGGGAGCGGTTACGGCAGTGTGTGGAGTCGCTGCGGGCACCGGGAACCGGTTTTATTGTCAGGACTGTTTCCGAAGGGAAGAGTGAAGACGACCTGAGGCACGATATGGAATTTCTGGTCGGTCTCTGGGAAAATCTCAGTCGTGGAATCGATGAAATAAGTGCTCCAAGTTTGGTCCATTCGGATCTCGATGTAACCAGCAAGGTGCTGCGTGATATTCTGACTGAAGATGTTAAAAAAATCGTTGTCGATAATATTGAAGAGTATGACAAAATTGTCCGATTTCTCCGCACCTTCATGCCCCGCTTGAATTATTGTATTGAACTCTACAAGGGGGATGAACCGGTTTTTGATACCTATGGGCTGGAAGTTGAAATTTCTCGTTCCCTAGGGCGTAAGGTGTGGCTGAAGAGTGGTGGGTCGATCATTATTGAGCAGACTGAAGCGTTGGTCGCTATCGATGTCAACACCGGGCGTTATGTCGGTAAACACAACCTTGAGGATACGATTCTTAAAACTAATCTTGAGGCCCTTAAAGAGATCGCCTTTCAGCTGCGCTTAAGAAATATCGGTGGCCTGATTATCATCGATTTTATCGATATGGAGAAAGAAACTCATCGTGAAAAAGTCCATGCGATGTTGGAAGAGGCATTGAAGGCCGATAAAAATAAAACCAATATTCTGAAGATTTCCGAATTGGGTTTGGTTGAGATGACCCGTAAGCGGGTTCGGGAAAGCATTGGTCGCACCCTTTGCGAACCTTGTCCCTATTGTGAAGGAAAGGGCTATGTGCGTGGCAAGCTAACGATCATCTATGAAATCCTCCGTGAGCTACACCGTGAAATGGCCGATTTGCCTGCCGGAAACGTCACCTTACTGGCCAATCCTGAGATCACCGGGTTGTTGATTGATGAGGAGCGGTGTGGCCTCGATGAACTGGAGAGGCGCTATGGACGAACTGTATCGATCAATTCACGTCCGGGGTTTCATCTGGAGCAATTTGAAATTGCGGTGGGCTGAAATATAGGGGCGCTGCTTGCCGTGCCCTTAGCCTTGACATCGGAGTTCTATTCAACTGATTCAGGTTTAAACCTATAGGTCGCGGGGTTGCGCCCCCGCCCAGCGCCTTCATTTTTTGTGTGTCCAAAGAAACGAAGCAAAGAAATATGCCCGACCTCCTTGCCCGCTCTTGGCGGGTTCCCGGGGATGGACAACGGCTTATGTGGGGCGGCAAAAACTCGCTACGCTCAAACATTTGCCACCCTGATCGCAACACCGTCATCCCTCCCCGGCTGCGTCACACGGGGTGAGGCTGCAAGCTTTGAGCTACATTTCCATGAATTCTTACGGCAGATAAACTGTCTGCTGAAAGACATTCTGGATAATAAATAGAAAGATAAAGCTGATCAGACAGGAGAAAATCGGGGTGGTGACCCAGCTGCCGGCAATGCCACCAACCGTTCTCCAGCGAATATTATGCCCCCCCTTGAGGAGACCCATCCCGACGACCGCTCCGACAATCGCCTGGGAGCTGGAGACTGGAACCAGAGGGATGGTTGGTAGCCCCAGATTGAGCAGTAACTGTTCCAGTTGTTGTGAAGCAAACAGGAACAGCACCACAGAGTGAGCCCAGACAGCAACCAGAGCCATCACCGGAGAGAGTTTGAAAATTCCACTACCAACAGTATCCATGACCCGTCTCGAGTAGGTCACCACACCGACAGAAATTGCCACGCTGCCAAGAAAAAAGAGCTGCTGTGCCGGACTGACACGAAAAACGCCAAAGATTTCAACCTCGGTGAAGGGAGAGACGGGAAGAAACACTCCGACCACGTTGGCAATGTTGTTAGCTCCCAGGGCGAATGCCCCGAATGCTCCCATGATGAGCAACCCGTAGCGGGTCATTTCATCCAGCTTGAACATGTGAATTTTCCGCTTGAGGATGAACAAACAGAGGACCTTATATGACACTACGGCAATGATTCCCGATAGCACCGGACAGGCTACCCAGGTGATCACAATTTTGGAGAGAGCGTTACTGTCCGTTGGTGATCCGGTGAACAGGTTCCAACCGATAATCGCACCGACGATCGCCTGGGATGTCGATACCGGGTAGCGGGCCAGGGTCATCAGGTAGACACTCATGGCGGCAGAAAAGGCAACCACAAAAGCTCCGGCAACGGCATTGACCGCACCCAGCTTCCCCAGCGTATGGGTTGCCCCGGCACCACTGGTCACGGATCCCAGAATAACAAAAATACAGCACATGATCGCAGCGGTACGAAATCTGACCATCCGCGAACCGACCGCTGTACCAAAGACATTGGAGGCATCGTTTGCCCCCAGCGACCAGCCGAGGAACATGCCGCTTGAAAGAAAAATCAGGAACATAGAGGGTTCCTAAAGAGAACGTTTAATAACATAAATGGCCAAACTATCACCTAAATCTTCAGCTTGATCGGCTATTTTATCGATACTTCTGACCAGATCGCGGAGTTGCATTTTGACGTCCAACCCCAGTTCAGCATCACTGAAAATCGCTTTTTGTATATGAGTTGCCGCCTTATCCGCCTCCGTCTCCCAAAATGAGACCTTGTGGATGTGATCAGTCGCCTGCGAAATATCTTTGAAATAAGCCCTGAGTGACAAGGTGACTGATTCGACCGATTGAATGACGCAGTTGATCAGGGCTTTCAGGGGCTCGTGAAACTTTTTGTCAATGTGTGGTTGCTCTATTTCAAGTCGAAACATCACCCCTTTAAAACGTCCCAGGACCGCGTCCATTTGTTCAATCAGCTCCAGAACATCACCCCGGGATTCCGGAATCAAGGTTTTCCGGTAGAGTAAATCCTCAATTGAATGGCGAAGATTATCGGCACCATTTTCTGTTGCTATAATGTGGTCGAGATGCTCCTTGAAAATATCGAGTTTATTGTTCAGAAAAGCATCGACACCCTGAATGAAAATAAGTCCCGATTCACTCGCCAGGTCCAAAAAACTGTCAATCTCTTTTTCAATCCCGGTACGGTTTTTAAAAATAGTGACAAATGCCATATATAGATCCCTTTTGTAGTAAGGACGGACGCATGTTCTAACTCGGATGAAGGGTGATGGTTGGGGTGCCGGCAACAGCAACGGTATAATTTTTTTTCGAGGAGCTACCCCTATACCAGATATAGATATAGACTATCATTTTGACCATCAAATCAAAACTTAAATTTTTTTAGGTGGAAAGAATGGATAGATGTAGTGGGACTTCAATAGAATAAGAGAAGTGGGCTCATCCTTCTGTTACACCAGCTGATTATGTTTTGTCTTGGTGGTTTTGGGGTGCTTTGTTAGTATTATTTTAAAGGGGCAGGGTTAAGAAAGGTGAAAAAATGATCAATAAGATATCAGAAGCTGCAGATTCGGCGGCGGAGATGAAGAATGGATGAGTTAAGTTTTCAACCCATTGGAATCATCAAAACCCCCTACCTTGATAGTGCCCCCTATCAGCCTGTTGACACTGACGCGCAAGAATTTTACCTGGAATTGGAGCCGAAATATGCTGCCGGGTTAAAAGGGCTGGATACTTTTACCTATATCTATGTTCTCTATTATATTGACCGCTTGAAAAACACTTCAGAGATGAATGTCTCTCCCCCCTGGGCGGGTGGAAAGAAAATAGGTTTGTTTGCCAGTCGTTCACCCGTGCGTCCCAACCCAATCGGTTTAAGTGTTGTCAGAATCAAAAAAATCAGTGGTCAGCGGGTTTATACTTCCGGACTCGATGTGTTTGACAACACCCCCCTCCTCGATATCAAGCCCTATATCAATGATCTGGATAGTAAATGTGACGCCAATAACGGTTGGGTTCAAAATATGGATGAAGATGAGCATCTGACCTTGCATATTCAGGGAATTCCGCACGATTATTGAATCAATATGGTTTTGTTAGCGTGGGGCGGATCCCTTTGCACCCGGCTTTTTTTGGTGGGGGGATGGATGTTTTTTTATAGAATGTGACTTATTTTGACACAGTGGTGTGGTAGGGTTGTGAGGTAGTGAGCTAATGGTTTCGTTTGGCGCACACTAAATAGTCAATCAGGCTAAATTCGGTATGAAATATATCCATTGTTTAGAAAAGAATTTGGAGGAACAATGACTGAGAAACTGGCTATTTTTAAGGGAAAAGAAATTCGCCGTACTATTCATGACGATGAATGGTGGTTTTCGGTTGTCGATGTTTGCGGTGTCCTGACGGGTAGTGCTGATGCTGGTGCCTATTGGCGCAAACTAAAGCAGCGGTTAAGCAATGAAGAAAGTGAAGTCGTGACATTTTGTCACGGGTTGAAATTGAAGGCACCTGACGGCAAAAATCGTACAACCGATTGTGCCAACACCGAAGGCATATTTCGCATTATCCAATCTATCCCATCCCCCAAGGCCGAACCATTTAAACGCTGGTTGGCCAAGGTTGGCTACGAACGGGTACAAGAAATTGAAGACCCAGAATTGGCAACCAAGCGTACTCGTGAGCTGTATCAGGCTAAAGGTTATTCTGATGCCTGGATTGAAAAACGGATGCGCGGCATCGCCGTTCGTGCTGAATTAACCGAGGAATGGAAAAATCGAGATGTCGGCAAGAGCCGTGAGTATTCCATCCTTACCGCCGAAATATCCAAAGCAGCATTTGGGGTGACCCCTTCTGAGTACAAACAACTCAAAGGTTTACAGCGAGAAAATCTGCGCGACCATATGGGGGACCTCGAATTGATTTTTTCTATGCTTGGCGAAGCAGCTACGACGGAAATTACCAAAACAAAAGATGCACAGGGATTTGATGAAAATCTCTGTGCAGCGAACAAGGGTGGCACGATTGCCGGTGATGCCCGGAAAAAATTGGAACAGGAATCGGGTCGCAAAGTGATGTCTGGGGGGAATTATCTGGACATACCAGAAAAGCAAAAACGGTTGGAGAAAAGGGGAAGCTGATGACGAAAACCCGGTCAACTGCCAGAACAATATCTGTAGGGGCGCAGTTTGCCGCGCCCTGATTGTGTGGATGCCCCCTTCGGGGGTGTGGATTGAAGGGTGGGGAGTGTAACACTTTAAATACAGTCGACCTGTACCAGCGGGGATGAGGTGTTCTGCTAGTTTTCAGTTTCAGGCGGCAGGGGTTTGGATTCAAAAAGAGTGCTGGCATGTCTGGCAAAACCGAGGCCGGCCTCATTGTAGAAATTAAAGGCGGTGGTGACACCTGCTTCTTCTAGCTCAGTGATCTGGTCGTCAAAGTGGGCGGTTGCGACGATTATCCCGCGGAATTTGTGTGACGCGAGATGTTTCGCAGCGGTCAGGTTAACCTGATGTTTCGGCATCGCCAGCATCACCATCCCGGCTTTCCCTTCCTGTCGCTTGATGCGCGGCCAGAAATCCGGGTTGGTTGGATCGGCCAGGATGACCCGCCGACCGGCGGCGCAATGCTGCTTGACTTTGGTTTCATTAAAGTCAAATCCGAGAACCGTCTCGCCATACTTTTCACGCATAAAATCGTAGGCCATGGTGCCGATTCGGCCCATCCCGAAGATCCCGATGGTTGTTTCTCCCAGGTCGATCGGTGGCTCCTCGGCATGGTGGGCTTCGACCTCGAACTTACACAACTTTTCACGATACCTCGTGTAGAGTGCATCAGCCATACTGTTTAACGGCGAGGCAATGACAAATGTTGCTGAGAGTGCCAGGGCGATAATCACCAGCCACTCCGGACCGATCCAACCTTGTGAAGATCCCACTGCCGCGACAATCAGGCCGAACTCACTGTAGTTTGCCAGACTTAACGAGCCGAGCAGGGCAGAGCGGGCACGCAGTTTAAAGCGGGTCAGCAGCAGGTAGAAGAGGCCGACTTTTAGTGGCGCGACAGCTACCAGCAGGGCGGCAATTCCCACAGTGGTCAAGTCTGGGTTCCCGGAGAGGCCGATGGTCAGAAAGAAACCAACCAGCAGCAGTTCTTTGAACCCCAGCAAGGTTTTGGCCAGTTCTGAACTTTTGGGATGACCTGCCAGCAGGATACCGAGGATCAGTGCCCCGAGGTCTGCTTTGAGCCCGACCAGTTCAAAGCCGCTGGCTCCGGCTACCAATGCCGCGAACAGTCCAAACAGTAGCAGTAGCTCACCGTGGCCGCTGCGGGTCATCAATCTAAATAGCAGTGGTCGCAGGCCCCAGAGAACCAGGGGGATCAACAGTGCCCACAAAGATGGCAGTTTGCCGAGGGAGAAGGTTAGAAAAAGGACGGCAAAGATATCCTGCATGATCAGAATGCCGATGGAGACCCGTCCGTGCAGCGCTCCCATTTCCCCTTTCTCTTCGAGGATTTTGACGGCAAAAACGGTGCTGGAAAAACTGAGCGCAAAGGCAACCAGGATTGCTAGCGGGAAAGTCAGGTCGGTAAATAACGGCAGTCCGGCCATGCCTAGCCCGAACAGTCCGGCGCTGAAGGCCGCTATGGTGATCAGCATATGTAATGAGGCCCCTGCCCAGACCTCAGGTTTTGCCAGACTCTTCAGATCAAGCTTCAGACCGATGGAGAAGAGCAGCAGGGTCACGCCGAGATCGGCGATCGTCTGCAGAGTCTCTCCCCCCTCGAAACCAAGACCGTCGAGAACAAAGCCGGCCACCAGAAAGCCGACCAATGGTGGCAGACCAACCTGCCGGACCAGGAATCCCAAAATAAAAGCAACAGTGATCAGCAGCGGATCCATATTTAATCCTGATAAGAGAGGTCAGTTTCGGGACGTGGGGACTTTTCTCCGGTGGGGTAAATGATACGCACACTGAATCGGTATGTCAAAAGTTGTAAACGGCTTTTATCTGGCTGAGAAATTTGCCAGCAATTTTTACGGTCATCTTGGCTGGAAGAGTTGAGTTTTCAGGGCTAATGATGACCTGGATGCTATCTTATTTGACCAGGAAAATTGTATACAGTATCCACAATAAAGATGATAAAAAAGCTCGGGTTTTAAATGTAACTTTTAAATTAAGCCTGTTAAATCAAATGGTTATTACCATTCCACTATGTGTTATAAAAAAACATCATAATAAAAATCTTGACAAGAAAGAGCTGTTCCGCTAGAAGGTACATGGTTTGTCTACACTGCTGAAAAGTGTGTAAATCCACACTTTGAGAACGTGCGAAGGATGGGTGTTTGGGTCGCCTCTCCACCGTGCAGATTTTCTCTATGGAGGTATAGTTCGTTATGGTCGAACAGTATCTGGTCGATTACATGTATGTATTTGTGCTTTTAATCATGGGCATTATCTGCGGCGTTGCGCCCCTGTTGATCTCCGTGTTTTTTGCACCCCGTCATCTGTACCTTAAGACTCGAGATACCTATGAGTGCGGTATGGATCCTTACGGCACGGCATGGAATATCCGTTTTGATGTGTCTTATTATCTCTATGCCCTTATTTTTCTGGCATTTGATGTTGATGTTCTGTACCTGTTCCCTGTTGCCACCGCTTTTGATACCGTTTCGGCAGTGCGGGGAATTTCTGAATTGATGATTTTTGTTGGCATTTTATCTCTGGCGATTGTCTACGCTTGGGTTAAGGGAGTATTTACGTGGCCGAACAGAAGAAAAGCCTGCTAAACGTCCACTCCTATTCCAAGGAGTGTGCTGAGCGCTATGACGGCGCTGATCTGCAGCAAACCAAAACTTCAGATGGACCACCGCTGATCCAGATGAAATTGTCTGATGCGATCTTCGATCTGTGTCGAGCCAACTCTCTCTGGCCTCTCACTTTTGGTCTTTCGTGCTGTGCTATTGAGATGATGTGTTGTGGTATGGCCCGTTTCGATATGGCTCGCTACGGTGCCGAGGTTTTTCGCCCCTCTCCACGTCAATCTGACTTGATGATTGTTGCTGGTACGGTTAATCGTAAGATGGCCCCCGCTCTTGTTACCCTGTATGAGCAGATGCCGGCACCCCGCTATGTTATCGCTATGGGTAACTGTGCTGTGGCTGGTGGTCCTTTTGCGGTAGAGGCAAACTATGATGTTGTCCTCGGTGTCGATAAGCTGATTCCGGTCGATGTTTATATTCCCGGTTGTCCACCCCGCCCGGAAGCCTTGATTGAAGGTATCCTGCAGTTACAAGAGCAAATTACCGGCAAGCGTTTCCCGTTCCCGCAGAACAAGATGCCGGAGGGAGCGTAAAACGATGGATATTAATAAACTAAAAAAACAGTGGCAGGATCTTTCAACAGCTGTTGAAGGTATCGATTATTCAGTCAGTGGTCATGACTATAACGTCTCTCTTGAGCGTGACAAAGTTCGTGATTTTGCAGCGCTGATGCTTGAGGAGGGGTTTTATCTGGTTGATTTGATGGCAGTCCATGTGACTCCGGCCATCGAAGTGGTTTACCAGTTTGCTCACTTTGAAGCCCGCTGCCGAGTTCTGGCGCGTGCTTTTGTTGATGATAATAGTGAAATGCCGACTATCTCTGATATCTATCAGGGAGCTAATTGGCATGAGCGTGAAACCCGTGATTTTCACGGTGTCGTATTTGTTGATCATCCATACCTCTACCCATTGATTCTGGCGGAAGAGGATGTTGATCTGAAGCCACTGTTGAAAGATGAGGCAAATCTCAAAGATGTTGATGCCGTAAGGCGGAAACCGCCTGAGCCTGCGCCCGAGCCAAAGCCTGAGGTCAAACCTGAGGTGAAGCCCGAAGCCAAGCCTGAAGCCGCCAAGAGTCAGGAGCAAAGCTGATGGCCATGGATGTAGAAATACTGGAAGATCCCAAACATCACCGTTATGTTTTGAATATGGGACCCCAGCATCCAAGTACCCACGGGGTGCTGCGGGTGTTGCTGGAGCTTGAAGGTGAGTATGCGATGGAGCTATTGCCGGTTCTTGGTTATGGGCATCGCTGTCATGAGAAAATTGCTGAGCATAAGCCGGTTAAGTCATTTATGCCGAATACGGCACGGATGGACTACCTTGGTGCGTTGATTTATAACCACGGTTACGCTCAACTGCTGGAGCGGGCAGCTGGAATTGAGGTTCCCGAGCGGGTTGAGTATATTCGGGTGATTACCTCAGAGCTGAACCGGATTCAGAGTCACCTCCTCTGGTATGGTGCCTACCTGCTGGACCTGGGCGCATTTACCCCGATTATGTATGCCTTTGATGATCGTGAGCACATTCTCGATATTCTTGAAGATGTGACCGGTTCCCGGTTGACCTACTGTTATTTCAGGGTTGGCGGGGTGAGTAAAGATATTGATGACAAATTTGTCACCAGCACCAGAGCTTTTGTCAAGCGGTTGCGCAGTCGATTCCCGATGTACGAAGATCTGGTGAATGGCAATGTTATCCTCCAGAACCGCCTGAATGATGTCGGTGAACTCACACCACATACCTGCGCTCGCTATGGAATCACTGGTCCATTGTTGCGCGGTACCGGTGTTGCTTATGATATGCGCCGGGCTGAACCATATTCAATTTATTCTCAATTTGATTTTGAAATCCCGACCGGAACCAAAGGTGACTGTATGGCATCTTTTATGGTTCGTTTCCACGAACTGGAGCAGAGTCTGCGGATCATTGAGCAGGCATTGGATGGGTTACCCGAAGGTCCGATAATGACCCCAAAGGTTCCCAAAAAGTTGAAAATTCCGGCTGGTGATTATAATAGTTCGGTTGAGGCACCACGTGGTGAGCTTTCGTACTATCTTGTTTCTGATGGATCAGATGTCCCGTATCGTCTCAAAGTGAGAACACCGTCATATTCCAACCTGAGTGTTGTTCCGGAGATGTGTCAGGGGATGCTTCTTTCAGATGTTGTATCGGCCATGGGGGCTCTTGATCTGGTTATCCCCGAGATTGACAGGTAGGGTATATGGAAATCTTTTACAGTTTACTTCCGGAGCTGATTCGGATCGTTATTGCTGCCATATGTGGAGCCGTGATCGTGTTTGGCAACGCTCTGGTGATGGGTTATGCCGAGCGGAAGCTGGCGGGGCACATCATGTTTCGACCCGGGCCGATGGAAGTTGGCCCGCACGGTATTTATCAGTTGGTGATCGATGGCTTAAAGTTGATGGGTAAACAACTGGTGATTCCGAAAAACGCAGATACGCCACTGTTTATGTTGGCTCCATTGATTGCGTTTGCTCCGGTTTTTGTCCCCTTGCTGGTAATACCATTCAGTGACAAGATTCAGGGTTTTGACCTGGATGTCGGTTTGCTGTTGATTCTCGCTTTTGCCTCAATCAATGTTCTGGCGATTCTGATTGGTGGTTGGAGTTCCAACAATAAATATTCTTTGTTTGGCGCTATCCGTTCCGTTGCCCAGAATGTCGCCTATGAAATCCCGATGCTGATTTCGTTGCTGGCTATCATCTTCATGACTAATACTTTCAGCTTGAAAGAGATTGCCGCAGCGCAGAGTCCGGTCTGGTTCGTCGTCATCCAACCTTTGGCTTTTCTGATTTACATCGTAGCTATGGTTGCTGAAACTAACCGTGCACCGTTTGACTTGCCGGAGGCCGAGAGTGAATTGACCGCAGGTTTCCACACGGAGTACAGCGGCATGAGCTTCAGTCTGTTCGTGTTGGGTGAGTACGCCAACATGTTTATTGTCTGCAGCGTTGCAACGGTTTTCTTTCTCGGCGGAGATTCCGGGATTCCGTTGCCGTATTTCGAGTATACCGGGATTATCTGGTTCCTGTTGAAAGTCTATCTGTTGATGTTCTTCCTGATCTGGATCCGTTGGACCTACCCTCGAACCCGTTTTGATCAGTTGATGAATTTTTGCTGGAAGTATCTGATTCCATTTTCACTGGTTAACCTCCTTATTACTGTCGTGATGGTGAAGCTGCTATGAAATCCTATTTCTCAACGTTATTTACGGGAGCATGGAGCCTTATCCTTGGCCTGAAGGTCACTATCAAGGCGCTGTTCTCACCAATTGTTACTTGTCAGTATCCACGCGAGAAAATGGAGGTTACTCCCAACTATCGTGGTCATATTGATCTGGTTAAGTTTGCCGATACTGGCGCACACAAATGTATCAGCTGCGGTAGCTGTATGCGTGATTGTCCTTCTGACTGCATTGTCGTTGAGGGGGAAAAGCGCGAAGGGGTCAAGGGGAAGGTGTTAACGATATTTACCCTCGACTTTACCAAATGCAGTCTCTGCGGTGCCTGTGTCGAAGTCTGTCCAACTAAAGCTCTCGATTATTGCAATGATTATGAATTGGCGGGGTTTACGCGTGAAGAGTTTTACTTCGACCTATTGAAGAGAGTGGAGGAACGGGAATGATTGTTTTTGAGTACATCGCCGAAGCTCTCTTTTTCGGATTTGTGATCCTGACATTTATGGGTGGATTCATGGCGATCCGATCCAGGCTGTTGATGCACGCCGTTCTGGGCCTGGCGGTTTCACTGTTTGGAGTTGCTGGCCTCTATTTTCACCTTGGCAGCCCTTTTCTGGCGATGATGCAGATACTGATTTATGTCGGTGCTGTCTGTATCATCATTGTCCTGGGGGTGATGATCGGCAATACTCCGGACCAACTGTTGGCCAAGAAGCAGGTTAGAAAAAACCTGCCGTTAGCTTTGGTGACTTGTGCCCTCGGGTTTGTCGGGTTGTTCGTGGCAATGATTGTGCGAACCGAATTTACTTCAGCGACAGAAAAAGTGGGTGACATGTCGATCCGCTTTGTCGGTGAAAACCTGTTGTATCAATATTGTATGGCCTTTGAATTGATTTCAGTTGTATTGCTGACAGCTATTATTGGTGCCATTATCCTGGCACGTGGCGGTCGGGAGGAAGAGACATCATGATGATCAGCGCTAATTTAAATACTTATCTGATTATCGCCGCCGTTTTGCTGGTTATTGGTTTGTACGGCATGGTGCAACATCGCTCTTTGATCGGCATGCTGATTTCGAGTGAATTTATCCTCAACGGTGCTGCTTTAAACTTTATGGCATTTAATCGCTTTGTTGCACCAAATCCGGCGGTCGGACAGATCTATGCTCTGTTTATCATGGGGATTGCGGCGGCTGAAGCGGCGATAGCGGTGAGTATTATCATCGCGGTGTATCGTAAGTATCAAAGTGAAGATCCTGAGGATCTTCAAGATATGAAAATGTGATTTTTTCCGATAGTTGGTAACGGCAGCCACTTAAGGCTCTGTAGTAAGACACACCACTTGAGAAAGTACATGCAATGAACACAATTATCACCAGTAAAATTCTCATGACAATGCTGATTCCGATGATCACGGCACTACTCGTCTTGATTACGGGGAAAAAAGAGAACCTGCGCGACGGGATATCGGTTATTGGTGCCATTTTGACCTTTGCCTCGGTGCTGAGTTTTCTCCCAGTTATTCAAGGTGGAGATCAGCTGCAGTATACACTGTTTCAGATCTATCCCGGGGTAACGGTCAAATTGAATCTGGACCCGCTCGGGGTGATTTTTGCCATGGTGGCATCTTTTCTGTGGATTTTAGCCGCTCTATACTGTGTCGGCTATATGCGCGGACTTAAAGAGCATGCCCAGACCCGTTTTTATATCTGTTATGCAGTTTCGGTTGGCGCTGCGATGGGTGCCGCATTTGCTGGTAACCTGTTTACCCTGTACTTGTTCTATGAGATTGTTTCTATTTTCACCTATCCTCTGGTTATGCACCATCAGGATAAAGAGGGTTACTGGGGATCCAAAAAATACATTGTTTATCTGATGTTCACCTCCAAAGCATTTCTGTTGCCGGCGATGATTATCATTTACGTCCTCTGTGGAACTCTTGATTTCAACACCGCCAGCATTGCCACCGGAATTTTCCCGGCTGATGCTGATCGCTTTGTCGTTGGGATCACCTACCTGCTTTGTTTCTTCGGCTTTGCCAAGGCGGGTGTTATGCCACTCCATAACTGGTTGCCAGATGCGATGGTTGCACCGACTCCAGTCAGTGCATTGCTCCACGCCGTTGTCGTTGTTAAAGTTGGGGTCTTCTCCATCTGTCGCGTTATGCTCTCTATCTTTGGTACCGATATCCTGCATGAAACCGGTCTGGGCTTATTTACCGCGTATTTTGTCTCATTTACCATTCTGACCGCCTCAGTCATTGCTCTCACTAAAACTAATCTCAAGGCACGACTCGCTTATTCAACTGTCAGCCAATTGTCTTATATTATTCTGGGTGTTGCCATGTTAACCCCGAATTCTATTACCGGTGGTCTGATCCATATTGCTAACCATGCATTTGCCAAAATCACCCTGTTCTTTGCTGCTGGCTGTATTTTTGTTGCCAGTGGGAAAAAGGATATCTCTGAGATGGGGGGGCTTGGTAAACGGATGCCTTGGACTATGACGGCATTTGGTCTTGCTTCGCTGGGGATGATCGGTGTCCCTCCGGTTGGCGGCTTTGTAACCAAGTGGTACCTGGCTCTGGGGACAATTGACCTGCATAACTGGATTTTGCTGACGGTATTGCTGGTGAGTAGTTTGCTCAATGCCGGTTATTTTGTCCCGGTTGTTCTAAAGGCCTTTTTTGGCAAGCCATTACCTGCCGATGAAGGATTAACCAGCAGCCTTGAGGGAAAACCTCTGATTATGTTTATGGTTATTCCATTGTGTATAACCGGAGCAATATCGGTATTGATTGGTGTTTATCCCACCCTGTTTCTGGACCTCATTAACCTTATGGTGAAGTCATGATTGTTAATTTTCTAACTTACTTGCGGGAAAGACCAAGTTTTTTAAAATGGTTGTTTCTGGCCTATCTGGCTTTTGCCTTGATCTTCGATTTTTTTGCTGATCGACATCATGCCCACTTCTGGGGCGATCATCTGGTGGGCTTTTGGGCGGCATTCGGTCTGGTCGGGTGCCTGGCTATGATTGTATTCTGTAAAGGGCTGTCGCACGTATGGCTGGAGAGGGACAAGGATCATTATGACAAGTAGTATTTTTATGCATCCAGCCACCATGTTCATTATTGGTGCGCTGCTTCTCCCTTTAGCTAAAAAGTGTAAAGTCCAGAAAATCTGGCTGGTACTGATACCCCTGGTGGCATTTATTCAGATTCAGTATCTACCGGAATCATTCGGTAAGGTTGAGTGGCTGGGTTTTGATTTACAGTTTGGTCGAGTTGACAAGCTGACGATGGTCTTTTTACACGTTTTCACTTTAATGGCGCTGATCGGAAGTATCTTCGGTCTCCATGTCAAGGAGAGTGGTCAACACGTAGCCGCCTGGCTATATGTTGCCGGTTCTCTGGGAACTACGCTGGCTGGTGATTACTTGACGGTATTCATCTTCTGGGAACTGATGGCTTTTGCTTCGGTCTTCCTGATCTGGTACCGCAAGCGGAAACGTTCAATCGAAGCCGGTTACCGCTACCTGTTGGTCCATACATTTGGTGGGTTAGTGCTTTTGGGCGGGATATTCCTTCGCTATCAGAATGTCGGTGATCTCACCTTTGAGTTGATTTCTGTCGATCAAGCAACCTTAGCCGATTATCTGATTATGATTGGTTTCATGCTCAATGCGGCAGTACCACCAATTCACGCCTGGCTACCGGATGCTTATCCAGAAGCAACGGTCACCGGCGCTGTATTTATGTGCGCTTTTACGACTAAAACTGCCGTTTATGTTCTGGCGCGTGGATTTGCCGGATTTGAAACACTGGCAATCATGGGTGCCATCATGACCCTGTACGGGGTCGCTTACGCGGTTATAGAAAACGATGCCCGGCGAATATTGGCGTACCATATCGTCAGTCAGGTCGGCTACATGGTCTGTGCGGTTGGGATTGGTACCGAAATGGCGATCAATGGTGCCAGTGCCCATGCCTATGCCCATATCCTCTATAAAGCTTTGTTGTTCATGGGGATTGGTAGTGTTCTGGAGATGACCGGGCGTTCCAAACTTAGTGAGTTGGGCGGCTTGTATAAATATATGCCGTACACCATGATTTTTACTGTGATCGGTGGTATTTCAATCTCCGGATTCCCGCTGACCAGTGGCTTTATCAGTAAATCTATGATTATTGCGGCAGCGGGCAATAATCACCAGCTTGTCATTATGGCTATGTTGTTGCTGGCAGCCGTTGGTACTTTCTTGTCGGTTGGAATCAAATTACCATATTATGTTTTCTTTGGACCCAGGGATAGCGGACTTCAGCCCAAGGAAGCTCCCTGGAATATGCAAGTCGCCATGGGTATTGCTGCTTTTATGTGTATTTTCCTCGGTTTTTACCCCGATTATCTTTACGACATGCTCCCCTATGCGGTGAATTATCATCCATATAACAGCTACCATTTAACTGAAACTTTTCACCTTCTTGGCTTCACCGGACTTGGTTTCTACCTTATGGTCAAATACCTCAAGCCTCACGATGTTTCTAACCTTGATCTTGACTGGTTCTATCGTCGCGGTGCTGATTGGTTCATGTGGGTTGCCCGCAAGCCGGTTAGTGCCACCAACGAATGGGTCAGTAACATTTATCAGAATATTGGTTTGCGCTTTACCATGGCGCTGGCTCGTGCCCTCTCCTGGTTTGACTGGGAAGGGATCGATTGGGCTCTGGATGGTAGCGCCCGTGGTGTTGTTAAAGGTGGAGAACAGGTCCGACAGTTTCAGACCGGGAAGTTGCAGCATTACATAGGTGCTGCAGTGGCTCTGTTGTTCATAGTGCTTATCGTTGTGGTTCTGGTCTGACCCTGTCCGCTAATTTACAGACAGGCAATTACTCTTAGACAGTAGGAAGTCATGGAAAACTATCTAATCCTGAATACATTAAATTTTCCGATCTTATCGTTGCTGCTGATAGTACCGGTGGTCGGAGCCATTGTCGCCATGTTTTTACGTGGTGATACCGTGCTTAAATTCTGGGGCCTTGCCGTTACCCTGGTCACGGCACTGGTCTCACTGCCGTTGTGGACCCGCTTTGATCAAACTACAGCTAAATATCAGTTCGTTGAATTGCGCCACTGGTTTCCCGCTTTGGATCTTGATTATGTTGTCGGTGTCGACGGAATCAGCGTCCTGCTGGTGCTCCTTACAACCCTGGTGATGCCCCTGTGTGTTCTCTGCTCCTGGACCTATATCAAAACCCGCTGGAAAGAGTTTGTCATCGTTACCTTGTTGATGGAAACGGCCATGCTTGGGGTTTTTGTCAGTTTGAACACGGTACTGTTCTGGATCTTCTGGGAGGGGATGTTAGTCCCCATGTACCTGATTATTGCTATCTGGGGCGGGGCACGCAAAGATTACGCATCAATCAAGTTTTTTCTCTACACCTTTTGCGGCAGTATTTTTCTGCTGGTTGCAATCGTGGCGATGTATATCAAGACAGGAACTTTCTTTATTCCGGAATTGATGGCTCATAACTTCGATTTTTCATATCAAGTTTGGATATTCCTCGCCTGTGCCCTTGGTTTTGCTATCAAAATGCCAATGTTTCCGTTCCACACCTGGCTGCCTGCTGCTCACGTTGAGGCTCCGGTTGCCGGATCGGTTATTCTCGCCAGTATTCTGCTGAAAATGGGTGGCTACGGATTCTTGCGCTTCTGTCTACCCATGGCTCCGGCCGCAACGGTATACTTTGTGCCGCTGCTTCTGGTGATGTCACTGGTCAGTATTGTTGTTGGTGGATATCTGGCCTTGGGACAATCGGATATCAAGAAATTGATCGCCTATTCTTCAGTCGGGCATATGGGCTTTGTTACCCTGGGAATCTTTCTGCTCAATGACGCCGGGATCAAAGGTGCGATGCTGCAGATGCTCAACCACGGGATTACAACGGGTGCCCTGTTTATCCTGATCGGGATCATTTACGAGCGAACCCACAGTCGTGAGATTGCTGACAACAGCAAGCTGGGGATGTTCATGCCGATCTATGTCACCTTTTTGGGCATTTTCTCTCTGTCATCGTTGGCTTTTCCTGGAACCAACAGTTTTGTCAGTGAGTTTCTGGTGCTCTTCGGTGCTTTTGACAAGTTCCCACTGGTTGGTGCTGTTTCGATCCTCGGAGCAATTCTTGCTGCAGCGTATATGTTGCGCCTGATGCAAAAAATGGTCTGGGATGATTCCGATGGTCATGTGCCTCACGGAGAGCATGCAGAAGAGCGCAAGCGTATTCTCTTTGATTGTAATCCACGGGAAATCATTCAACTGGCGTTTTTAACTGTCTTTGTTTTTTGGATTGGTCTCCACCCAACGCCACTACTCGATATGATGGATAGCAGTGTTGCTCACCTGATTCATCAGATTGATGCTGGCAGTGTTATGCCGGATGCAGCACATCATGGTGAGAGTCATGCTCTGCTTGAAAATGCAGGCACTTGGATCAAGAATCTCTTTTAACTCAAGAATCGGATCAACTTATGTTAAACACGGTTTTTATGCCAGAAATTGCCCTGATGTTAACGGCCTTAGTTTTGTTTTTTATGACTTTGGGCAAATTTCGTACTGGTACTGTTCAGGCAGTGAGTCTGGTGCTGACCGCAATTACTCTGATTATTACCTTTGCCAGCCTTGGTACTCAGGGGCTGATGTTTTATGATGTCTATCAGATTGATGCCCTGTCTCAGCTATTCAAAGTCGTGATTGTTTTCGGTCTGTTTCTGGTTTTCTTCCTGGGTCGTGATTTAACCGGAATCGAAGAGAAGTTACACACCGAATACAACATGTTTCTGGCAATAAGCGCCCTGGGGCTGGTTTTTTTGAGCAGCTCAGTTGAACTTTTAACCATCTTGCTCAGCCTTGAAATCTCATCTTACGCTCTCTATGTTGTCATTCCGTTTAGGCGTGGGCAGGGACGGATCCATGTTGAAGCCGGAATTAAATACATTCTCTTCGGTGCTGCCTCAACCGGACTGACTCTCTACGGGATGAGTTACATCTTTGGTCTGGCGCACACCACCTACTTGTCAGAACTGTCAGAAAAATTACCGGGATTGGTCGCAACACAACCTTTGGCTGTCATCGCAATTGTTTTGGTGATGGTCGCTTTTTTCTATAAATTGGCAATGTTCCCGATGCACTTCTGGGCACCAGATGTCTATCAGGGTGCAGCCAATGAAACTACCAGTTTTGTAGCAACACTCCCCAAGGTTGGTGCAGTTTTGTTGTTGCTGCGGTTTGTCGCAGTTGCCGGGTTTGATATCTCCCAGGTTACCTGGGTTCTGGCGACAATTGCTGTATTGTCAATGGTTTTTGGTAACTTCAGTGCCCTGGTACAAACAGACTTAAAGCGATTACTTGCTTATTCCAGTATCGCTCACGCCGGTTATGTGATGATCGGAATCTTGACGGCAGATAAAATGGGAATGGCAGCCGCAGTCTTTTATGTTATCGGCTATCTGCTGATGAATCTTGGTGCATTTTATGTCATCTACAATATTTCACCTAAAGGGGAAAACGTGACCTTTGATGATCTTAAGGGATTGTCGCGTCGTTCTCCGTTGCTGGCATTAACGCTACTTGTGTCTGTTTTTGGTATGGCGGGTATCCCACCAACCATCGGTTTTATTGGTAAGTTTATGATTTTTACCGGAGCCTTGCATAAGGGATTCTATGCTCTGGTTGTGATTGCAGTGATGAATGCTGCAGTTGCTTCTTTTTACTACCTGAAAATGGCGAGAGCGGCATATTGCGCTGCAGATAACGAGCAGGAAGTTATTGTCCTCCCCCTCGGGGCAAAGCTTATGGGTGCTTTTTTCATTCTTGCAATTATTTTGATCGGGGCGTTGCCACAAAGTCTTCTTGCCAGTGCTAAGGCCGCAGTTGCAACCCTGCTTTGATTTAACCTTATATTAAAATTCCCAAAAAAGGCCTGCCATTTGTGTGGGCCTTTTGCTTTGCAATGGCTTTGTCGAGCTCGATAACGGATACGGGTTCTTGGATTTTACTTGACAGTTGATTTGAGGATCATATAAAGTACGCCGTTGCAGCGCAATTATTGCGACTGTGTTCTTAGGTAATATTTCATAGGAGAATCAAAACGATGTATGCGGTGATCAAGACCGGAGGCAAACAGTACAAAGTTTCCGAAGGCGACCTGTTTAAGGTCGAAATGCTTGACGGTGCAGTGGGTGATACCATTGAACTCGATCAAGTCCTCATGGTCGGTGGCGCAGAGGTTAAACTCGGAACACCTCTCGTACCAGGTGCTAAAGTTAAGGCACAGATCGTTGCTCAGGAAAAAGACAAGAAGATTCTTGTTTTTAAATCCAAGCGACGTGGTGGTAACCGTAAAAAATACGGCCATCGTCAACCTATAACCCGACTTAAAGTCGCGGCAATCGAAGTTTAGGAGGGTCTCATGGCTCATAAAAAAGCTGCTGGTAGTTCCCGGAATGGTCGTGACAGTGCTGGTCAAAGGCTCGGGATTAAACGTTATGGTGGTGAAGAGGTCTCTTCCGGTTCTATTCTGGTTCGCCAGCGTGGAACAACTTTTCATCCAGGGACCAATGTTGGTTGCGGCAAGGATTATACCCTGTTTGCAACGATTGATGGTGTGGTTAAGTTTGAAACTAAGAAGCAGGGACGTAAGTATATCAGCGTTTACGCTGCTTAATCAGTCTGTCATGCAATACTTAAAATGAGAACCCGGTATCGCTTTGCGGTCACCGGGTTCTTTCGTTTAAGGGGAGAGGATAATTGTTAGATGAAGTTTGTTGATCAGGTCAGAATTGAGGTAAAAGCA
>JAOZQF010000220.1 GCA_029932345.1 Desulfuromusa sp.
ATTAATAACGTATTGAAAACCGGGCTATCATCAGCTGAGAGATCTGAATTTTTAAAAATTTGATCCCAAATGTCCAGGCAAAATTGAGTAAAAAAGTCACAGTCGGGGGCAAGTTGCTGCATTGACTGGTCAATATCCCGGGTGAAAAGATCACTTATTTCTCCGTCAATAAAAGTTTTATTTTTTAACTGGGAGACATCGTCCCTGGTCAGCGGGGTCGGGGCGAAATCCCTCTCCAATAATTGATTGGCGACAGCGGTTAAAAATATCCCCGAAAGGGTCGGAGTCCCTTCCGCCGTCTTTGGTTGTTGGAGATCAAAAGGGAGATCATCGGTAAACAATCTGTGCAGAGATTCAACCTGGGTCAATCGGCTATCAACCCGGTTCAAATTATCGATGGAGGAGAGTGGTTGCAGCTGACTTGTCTCCCCCTGATTGCTTTCCAGGTATAAAAATGGGGGGGTTTGCAGTAATGAATCGATAAATAAAAGTTCCGGGTAGTCTAAGAACGGATAGATCTGGCTGGTATGTATTTTTTGACCTCTTCGTTGTTGTTTTTTTATCAGACTCGATCCGAGTTGAAAAAGATGCAACAGGTAGGTGTTGTGAAACACCTCTTCAGCTTTTTCAACATCTGATTTTGTCAGAAATTCAAGTGCCAGATTGAGAGTGTCGTAAGTTGCTTGAAGGGCTTCGGTGACACCGCCGATATCAGAAATATCAACGTTGTCTGCACTCATCTTGCGATTGGCTAAAAGAAGCAGTTCGCTGGCGATACCATGGTTAAGTCCATGACTCAGTAGTTCGGCAAGCAGGTTGTGTGGTTCGGCGCAGGCGAGGAGAGCTGCTGGGTTCTGCAAATTGTCAGCTTCAATGTGGAAATCACCCTTTCCTCCGGGACGGAAGGTTTCTGGATCACTGTAGCTATAAATTTCTTTTGCCTCTATGGCGGGGATAATCCCCAGATCGAGCAACCGGTTGCTGCGGGTCTGGTAGACTTCCTCCTCTAAAACGGTCAGGCTTTCACCGCGGGTCATCTCCATGATCAACAAGAAGCTTTCCTGTTCCCGACTCTGCCAGATATTTAATATTGCTCCAATAATTTTTGCGGCATTTTCACTGCGGTAATCTATATCGTAGATTCCCTCCATCCGTTTGGCATTTTCCGCATTGTCATCATCGTATGCTTCCAGACCACGAGTAATAACCAGGTGTTTCTTGAAAAACAGGGTGAAAATCTCCGGTTCCATCTCCCGGGCCAGTTGGCAAACTTTATCTTCTCCTGTCCCTAGCAGGAGCTCCAACCAGCTGAGTGACAGCACCGGGCTGAGAGTATCCCCGTCCCAACAATCCAGATCAAGCAGGGTGGTTAACTGCTCAGTGCTGGCCAGGGCGAGTAGCTCGGTCGAATACTCAGCACCGAGGAGATTGATGGTCAGGTAGAGCTCTTGCGGGTGAAGTTGTGGCACCAGTTTCTCAACATATTGTGTATTGATAAGCAGGTCATATTTTTGTTTCCCTTGCGCCTGGTGGATCATCTGTAACTGTTCAGCAGCAGTCAGTGCGTTATATTCTGTCAGTGATATTTCCCGACCTTGACGCAAGAGTGTCAGATGTCCAACTTGACGCTTTGAGGGGAGGGATATTTTTGTCATACTCTTATTGCTCCGATTTACGTGAATGAATAAGTCAGTTGAAAATTGTCACTCTAAAGCAGACGGTGAAAATGTGCAATCGGGTTCATCGGGAAAGATTGTTATTCCCGGAACTCCTCTTTAATTTCATCTATCGCTCTTTTATGGTACAGTCCGCTGAATTTTAAACTGATCGAAGCGGGGATTTTATATGTCAGAACAGACGACAGAGCAGCAACTGTTTCTTGGTGAAGTAGAAAAATTTGTAGAAATTATTCGAAATTCTCTGTGTGTTCCAAATCCGATCCTGTCACAACTGGTGGATTCAGCCCAGGCGGTTACCACCTTTAAAGCCGTTGCTACTGATCCCACAGTTGAGTCTTTTCGCTTGATTGTTGATCAACTTGAGGTAGTTTTTGGTCGCCATCTGACCGACCAGACTCTCCCTGATAAGCTTGAGCTTGAACTGGTTGAGCTTGCCATCGACTGGTTGACTCAACTGGCTATTTTATATGGAGAGGATTTACCAGAACCGAAGTCTCTCGTCTCTGAGTTGATTTATACCTTTCAACTGGTAGAGTCCTCTCAGGGTGCGGTCACATTGGCAGAATTGGTTTCCAGCCGCGCAGAAAAGGGGAGTGTCGATCCGTTTTCAGATGATCCCGAATTTTCTGTGAAGCGACAGGCTGTATCGTCTCATCGTGACCCTTTTGCGGAAGATCCCGGGTTTGGGCTGGAGTTTGATCTATTGCACCGCACCATAAATGTCCTGGCAGCGAAGCAATTTATGGAAGAGGCGCCAACCGGGGATAATGACAGCGAGGATTCCCCCTCCTCAGATTCTTCTGATTTAGATTATGATTTTTTTGCCGATGATCCCCCTCTGACCAAATGAAATTGAAGCAGTGGAATCAATCGCAACGATTCATCTGTTGAACCCCCGGTCATAACTTCGCTATGATCACAATTTGTCGCTTAATTTTTATTTGCAAATGTTTGTAACACATGCTAGAAACGCAGCCTCCCGTGATCTAATATCATGTCGGGGATTCTAAAGGTTGTGCGCCAGTAGCTCAGTTGGATAGAGCAACGGACTTCTAATCCGTAGGCC
>JAOZQF010000221.1 GCA_029932345.1 Desulfuromusa sp.
ACGGAGAAATAAGCATCCACTTGTCCGGCCAGATAGACTCCGATCAAGCTGAAAGAAAATGCCCAGAGAATTGTGATTGAGATGAGGTAGCCCACTTTATTACCCTTCGATATGATTCTTAAGAGGATCTTCTTTGGCAGCTAGAAATAAAGCAGATAAAGGGGAAACTAGTCAACCAAAAAAAACAATAGTAGGTTTACTAGTCGACGGAACTGCTACTAAAGAGAAGTGGGGAAAGGATGATCTGCTTCTGTCAGAAAATTAGCGAAAGGCACCGCGTCGGAATAAACGCCAGAAAATCACCAGGATAGCTAATGGTGGGATCCGCTTCAGGGTGGGACCGACTTCAACTCTCACTCCAGAATGGCGCTCAATTTTCCAGAGGATATAATCGACACCCCCCTTGAACGTCAGGAGCCCTTTGGCAAGGCGCAGAACCGAAAGAATTTTCCCCTGGAAAGCTCTGACCTGCCAACCGATTCTGTTCCGCCGCCGCTCTTCAGCCGAGATTTTTACCTGATAGCCGTGGGGAATGATGTCTGTATTGATCGTTACGTTGAAACGGGCATTTTCAAGAACCGCCTGGGTCAACTCCCGATAGTAGTCCGGATCGCTGTCGAACAGCCGGGACGCCCCGTCAGACTGCTCGGTACGCAGCTCTGAGCGGTAGCTGAGGCTAAGACCCCGCGCCCATAGCTCCCGAGCGCTAAAGGTGGATTCCATCTGAGGCAGCGCATGACTGACAAACGTCATAACGGCACCGGCTAAAGATTCCATCACCGCTGCAGTGATCTCCTCACTATGGCTGTAGATCAAGCCACATTTCTGTGCAAACCTTCCCCACAGATAGGAATGAAACCAGTGCTCCGTCCCATTACGAAAATCGTCCAGAGTGAGTACCGCATACTTTGCACGGAGCAGACGACCCTGAAATGGAACTTCCAGATAAAATACGTTAGGCGGGAGCAGGCGGTTAAAAAATGCCAGAGACCGATTTTTAAATGCCGCACGGTAGTCATCAACCAGCAGGTAAAGATCTGCCAACCCGTCATCAACATCACCGCTGCGCAGGCAGGAGCCATAAAACAGCACCGCACGAACCGAATCCCCATGGTTATTGCGGGCAGCTTCGATCAGTGCGTTGATAGCAGGGGAGTTCTTTTGTACCGTCTGTGCTTTGAGCAGGTCCAGAAGTTTTTCCGGGATATTTGATGGTTCCAGATTTTTCATTAAATGTCGAATTGCCCCATCTGTGTCAGCATAGAAACATCACCGGACCGGCAGCACTTATGGTGAGAGGCCCCTGCCCTACGGCATATAGTTCCCCATCAAGGGTAAAGTCCCCCTCTATTGCCAATTCTACCTGATGAATATTATGACTGACGAAACCATTTTCCGGGGTCGCATAGCGATTTTTTTGCCAGCGGAACAGGGAGGGGATCACCCGGAACAGATACTTCGGTTCTGCAGCAACTTCAGTATAGTGTAATGGGGCATTATCTTCGTCCCCCCAATAGGGTTGCATTCCAAAAAACAGGTGGTTGAGAGTGCTGATGAGGACAAAAAGGTTCAGCCTCTCCTCCTCAGGTCGACCATCAAGGCGGGACCGGGTCAGAAGCGGGGGAACCTTTTCATGATTCTTGCGGAGAATCGCCAGCAACATTTGCATCAGGGTGAGCCCCGGCATAATCTGCCCCCGCCAACCCATTGGATTGACCCCGCTGTGAAATTCTTTTATCCCCTGGCAGATAGCCCCGACACCAAAGAACATTCCGCACTGGGTGGGTTGTCCATCTCCCCTCTGAACCCGCAGGATCGAGCGGGGGTGGGGAGTCAGGCTTGGGTCTGGACACTTTGCCCAGCGGAGGACGTGTGACAGTCCGGTCGCAGAAGATCCGGGAATGCCGACATCTCTGGGGAGCATGCTGGTAGTGCCAGCGCGTAACAGGGCGAGCAGGGGTGGTTTAGGGAAAATTTCAGCGCGCTCAATCAGGGTCAGGAGAGCTTGCACCGTTCCGTCCCCACCATTAATAACGATCAGTTCAACCCCATTTTTGGCAAAAAAGGATAAGGCTTCGGTCATCCCCTCCAGGGTAGAAGCCTCACGATGAAGAACTTCCGGCCACTGGACCAGAATAGTGTAAATTTTCCCGAGCCCCTTTTTGTTGCCACCACTGCGTGGATTGGTCAGGACTCCCACCTGTAGAGACTGCCCATTGATAGAGTGATCCAGTGGGGAATCAGAACCCTCTGGTAGCGTCCGGTTAATTTTTTCCTCCAACGTTGGTATCAGGGCGTTGGCAAAACCAGCTTTGGATCATGGAAAGCTGTCCATTGACGGGATCGATATCCAGAAACCAGGAACGGAGTGGCCCCACTTCTTTCTGATATCGGAATCCCTCTCTCAAGCGATGGACCAGGAAGATACTGGAAAGAACAGTCCAGATACACACGACGAAGAGACCAAGATCGGGACGACCATAGAACATGAACAGGGTCAACAAAAGCAAGTTGGGGTTACGCCGACCGGTAATCAGCCGGAAACAGGAATCGATGAGTTGCCAACAAAAGATCCCATTATTTTCAAGGCGTTGTTTGAAAAACCCTTCGCAAAACCGACCAACCAGATAACCGATAAAAGTGAGCCAGATAATCAGATTGAGGGGAAGCGCCATGATTTCAGGATGGGTTGTTTGCAAACTCAACCCCCAGGCGATGTACCACAGTGG
>JAOZQF010000222.1 GCA_029932345.1 Desulfuromusa sp.
CATCAGGCAACGGCCTATCTGTGTCAGAACTTTGCTTGTCAACGACCACAGACCAAACCAGCGGAGCTGAGCAGGCTATTAAAGAAAACAAAACAGTGAAAAGATAAAACTATAAAAGGGTTCTCTGCTGCAAGAGAACCCTTTTATTATTGATCATTTATAAATTTAAGGTGATTTACTGCGCTGACTTTAAGTACTTGAAATAGTCAGAATCGGTAGAGATAACCAACTTCCCTTTTTTACCAACAGTCTTTTTATACGATTCCATCGTCCGTAGGAAGGTATAAAATTCCTTGTCCTGATTATAGGCATCAGCATAAATTGCTGCCGCTTCGGCATCGGCTGCACCCCGGAATTCAAGAGCCTTACGGTATGCCTCGGAGCTGATATTCTTCAACTCACGCTGCATCTTTCCAAGAATCTCCAGCTTTTCCCCTTCCCCTTCAGAACGGTACTGAGCCGCAACCTTCTTCCGCTCATTGACCATCCGCTCATAGACTCGCACACGCACCTGCTCGACATAGTTGAGACGTTTGAACTGCACATCGAGTAATTCAATCCCGTATTCGGGGGTGCTGGCACTGGCTTTCTGGAGAATCCCGGTCAGAATATCTTCGCGCCCAACCATATCTTCTGGCAGAATCCGTACCCCATCAACTTCAAAACGTTCAGCCTCTTTCGCCTTGTAATCGCTGCCACGGACCAATTCAACCAACAGATGACCGGAAACTGCATCACGAACCACCGAGTCAATGATATCGTCAAGACGGCTCAAGGCTCCCCGTTCAGAGGCAACCGTTTTGAGAAACAGCAGAGGATCAGTAATTCGCCAACGGGCCGTTGTATCGACCCAGATAAATTTCTTGTCTTTGGTTGGGATCTGGTTCGGATCGCCATCCCATTTGAGAATCCTCTTTTCAAAACGGGTCACATCCTGAACAAAAGGGAGTTTAAAATGGAGTCCCGGATAGGAAACCGCCCCAACCGGCTTACCAAACTGGGTGACAATGGCCTGCTCTGCTTCATTAACAACATAAAAACCACCCTGAGCTACCAGGAGAGCAACAATAAAAACAATCAGAATAATTCCATTTTTCATTTGACGGCTCCTTCCATACTCTTACGTAAAGGAAGTAGCGGCAACAACCCATTCGTATTTTGATCCATAATATAAATTTCGTCCAAATCAGGGAGAACCTGTTCCAATGTTTCAATCTGAATCCGCCGACGCGTTACAGTGGGAGCTTTTTTATACTCCGCGAGCAACGCAATAAATCGGTTGGTCTCACCACGCGCTTTATTGATCCGTTCAACAGCGTAGCCCTGAGCTTCCTGTAGGCGCCGTTTTGCTTCGCCACGTGCTTTCGGAACTTCACGGTTATACTGTTCGCGAGCCTGGAAGATCAGACTCTCTTTCTGTTGTTCTGCTTCATTGACTTCGTTAAACGCATCTTTAACCGCTTCCGGCGGGTTAACATCCTGGAATTTAACCGTTACGATCCGTACCCCGATATCGTACTGCTTTAGCGTTGCCTGCAGGGATTGTTGAATTTTATCGGCCAGGGCAGCCCGGTCGGTGGTTAAAACCTGGGTCACATCAGCATCACCGATAGTTTTACGCACCATCGCTTCGGCAATATCACGGATGGTTCCGATTGGATCTTTAATCTTAAAAATATATTTGAATGGGTCGGCAACCTGGAACTGAACAATCCATTCCACATCACTGACATTCAGATCACCGGTCAAGGTCAAAGACTCCTCTTCCAAACCACGCTTATTAAACGTGGTTCTTATCCCAGGAGTAACGGTTCGATAACCAAATTCTTCTTTTAATACCCGCCCGGTTGGTACCAGATAGACCTGATCGACACCAAAGGGAATCTTAAATTGCAAACCGGGATTTGAAAACTTGGAAAACTTTCCAAAGCGCAAAACCACTCCGGTCTCTTCGGTATCCACTTTATACATACTGCTTGATCCACCAATAACAACAGCAACAGCCGCCACGATCATCAGCAGTGTAAATATCCCCTTTTTCGGGTTAAGTTTGAGTTTATTTTTAACCTGATTCGCAATTTCGATAACCTTCTTTTCCAGGTCTTCCCCAGAGGGGCCTTGTCCCCAATCCTGCATCCAGTACCTACTTTCTATGGTTGTTAGTTTCTGACTTTCTTATGACTATGAATTCTTATTTATAACAGATTTTCACAGTAAACGGCTACTCATTCTCTTTTTTCTTGAACTTCAGCAACAATTCAAACATTGACCGGTTGGCAGATTCGCCACTGACAGGATATACTCAAACTCCCATAAAAAATCGGTAGAAGGAGAATATTATGAAAGTTATCGTTGATCTTTGTGTTGTTCCTCTGGGCGTTGGTGTCTCTGTTTCCAAATATATCGCTCTATGTCAGAAAATTCTTGAAGACGCCGGACTAAAAATCCGCCTACATGCTTATGGAACCAATATTGAGGGAGAATATGATCAGGTCTTTGCGGCGATCCGCCAGTGTCACGAACAGATCCATGCCGCAGGAGCCCCACGCATCAGCACAACAATCAAACTGGGAAGTCGAGTTGACCGGGTGCAGACAATGGTCGACAAATTAAAAAGTGTGGAGGATAAGCTATCTAAATAGCAAATCTGCGCTGATTTATCCTCTCCACCAGCGATAAATAAACGTCCCGATTGCTCCAAAGACCACGATTTCCAGAA
>JAOZQF010000223.1 GCA_029932345.1 Desulfuromusa sp.
GAAAGCACGAAAGCCCCCATCGCCCGGTGAGACGATGGGGGCTTCCCCCCTCTGAGTTTAGGAGAGTGTCGGACTTTGCAAACAACGCCCGACAACCTCCTACGAGAGTTGAATAAACGCCAACTGCCGACCTGTGACACCATTATCCCGTCGGTGGGAGAAAAACAGTTCCGGATGGCAGCAGGTGCACTCCTTGGCGATATCAATATTTTGTGGTTTCAGCCCCGCTTGTTCCAGTTGCAGTTGACAACTTAAGGGGATATCCAATTTCCAGTGACCCAGCTCCGTCTCTTTGGAGATTTCATTCCAGAAGCCACTTCCCTGTCTAAAAGCATCCCGTACCGGGCGATCCACTTCGTAATTGTGCGCTCCAATACCTGGACCGATGGCTGCTTTTAGTTCTGATGCCTGACAGTCAAAGTTGTGCTGAATTGTCTCGACCACTTTCGCGATCAGGCCGTTTGCTGCTCCACGCCAACCCGCATGTATTGCCGCTGCAACTTTAAATTTCTGGTGCCAGATCAAAATTGGAAAACAGTCTGCGGTCAAAATTCCGATCATAATTCCCGGTTGATTGGTCACAATCGCATCAACTTCAACACTTAAAAAATGGTTCAGATCGGGGTTGGGTCCGTCAATCAGCAGAATGCCGTCGCCGTGAACCTGTTTGACAGTTAATAACTGATGTGGTGCCAGGTCAAATGCACGGGTGAAGGTCGCACGGTTTCCCTCTACATTGACCGGTTGGTCCTCGGTTCCCAGCCCTAAATTCAAAGAGTTGTAGGGGGGACGGCTGACACCACCGTTGCGGGTACTGAACCCTGCAACGATGCCGGTTGGCAGTTGTTTTGGTTGCAGATAGGAAATTTTTCCCTGTCGGACAAGTTTCATTTGGAGCTCCGCTATTGTTTTTGATCCAGATAGGTGAGGATGTTTTGTAGAGTTTCCGGCATTTCGCAAGAAAATTCCAGATATTTTCCACTTTTCGGGTGGATAAATCCTAAACTTTGGGCAAACAGTGCTTGCCCCGGCAGTTGATGAAATAATTTGCGCAGTTCCATATCCTTGATGGCCGTTGTTCTGGAACTGTTTCCATAGAGCGGATCGCTGACCAGAGGACAATTAATCTCTGCAAAGTGCACCCTGATCTGATGAGTCCGTCCGGTTTCCAGGCGTAATTCTAGCAGGCTGAGTCGGCTGCTATGGTATTGTTTCAGGGTTTTCCAGTGGGTGACGGCGCGCTTACCGTTGCGGGATTTGCCACTCATTTTTTTCCGTTGCGTCGGGTGGCGGCCAATCGGTTGGTCTATGGTTCCGGATTGATTGTCCGGTGCTCCGTGAACCAGTGCCAGATAACAACGTTTGATGGAATGGTCTTTAAATTGTGCCGCAAGATGTTGATGACTTTGATCATTCTTTGTCACAACAATGACCCCGGCGGTGTCTTTGTCAATCCGATGGACAATCCCGGGGCGCAAGTCGCCGCCGATCCCGGCCAGGTCAGTACAGTGATAGAGAAGAGCGTTGACGAGAGTGCCGTGAAAGTGCCCTGCTGCCGGATGGACAACCATACCTGCCGGTTTGTTAACGACAATCAGATCTTGATCTTCATAGAGGATATGCAGGGGGATGTTTTCGGCAAGAGCTTTTATCGGTTGTGGGTCGGGTAGGGTGATCTGGATAGATTCCCCCCCCTTAAGTTTGCTGCTTGCTTTTGTCGTCACCCCGTTCAGGGTGATCTGTCCACTATCAATCAGTTTTTTAAGTTGTGAACGGCTGATATCCGGCAAACATTCGGCAATAAAAGTATCCAGCCTCTCTGCCGGACGATCGTCGGGGAAGAGCAGCTGCCGGGTTGAATTCATCTACCAGATCTGACTTTCAATCTTTCCAGCTTGTTTTATCATGACATCAACAATCGCCCGCTCGTAGAGATGATCGCGGTCTTGCATCTCAGGAGAAACCCGGGTAAAGAAGTGCTCACGACCCTCTTCCAACTCTTCATCCATCAACTCAAAGATGGTGTCAGATTTGATCCCTTCTGCAACCTTGTCCTGATTGTAGAGTGCAATATCGGATACAATTGCCCGTGCTAAACGAAACGCCAGATCCGGATTTTCTACCATTCTCGCCATAGAATCAGCCTCCAAGCCACTGATGGATTATTAAATATTGTACTTCGTGGGTTTGATTTTATTAATTTTTGCTCAATATAGCAAGGACTAATCTTGATTTTTTCTAAAATTTGTGCTGCTATTCCCTCCTGTTGACTGCTTATTTACTTTTTTGGACACTTTGTCATGGGTCATTTTTCAGAAATGACAACAGAAAATTGTCGGCTCATTGATGAAATAGAACCGGCCAAAGCAGAAACCGGGAGAAATTAGTGTCAGATAAACAAATCACTGAGCATCAGAGACAAATTCTCTTTGTGGATGACGAGGAAACTCTCGCTCTGTTGGGTGCTGATCTCCTTGAAGATATTGGTTATAATGTTACCTGTGCGTTCAGTGGGAGTGCCGCCCTGCGGTTGTTTGAGGAGCAGGGGAATTGTTTTGATCTGGTTATCACCGATGAAACAATGCCGGGAATCAGTGGCATTGAACTGGCGCAGAAAATATTCACTATTTCACCATCAACCCCGGTTATCCTTTGTTCCGGTCATTTTTTGACGATGCAGGAAGTGGGGATGGATAAGACCAATATTACCGCTGT
>JAOZQF010000224.1 GCA_029932345.1 Desulfuromusa sp.
CCCTTTGCGTCAACCTGTGAAGATGTCAGCTCTGCCGCAATAGCTGCCATGAGCCGCTCAACAATCAGAATGTGAGTCTCTTTTTTATCCTCCAGTTTCAACAGGTCAGAAAAATCAACGGGGGGACCAAAACGGATACTTCCCTGTTGTCCAAGTTTTAGAAACTTCCAATGGTTAACTCCAGAGAGAGCCGTTGGAATAACCGCTGGTTGATGTTCATAGATTAATTTTCCAACTCCCCGATTGCCACGACCCAGGGTTCCATCTTTATGGCGGGTTCCTTCTGGAAACAACATCACTTTTTCTGTCTGTAACAGATGACCCAGTTGTTTGCCTGCCCGCACATCACGACCCCGCTTCACCGGAAAGCCCCCCCATGATCGATACAGGGCACCCAGGATCGGGTTGCGAAACAGCTCCTCTTTTGCCGGTGCCCAGACCATCTGCCAGGGATGTTCTTTGAGCACTGTGGCCGGTAAAAACATTGTATCGTAGGCGGAAATATGGTTTGCAGCGAGAAGAACTCCCCCGTCAGCAGGAATATTTTTCTCCCCAATGATCCGAAAGTGATTCAAAATATTCGCGTAAAAACGGATCACAGCAATACACAGCATCACCCATAAACGGCGGATAAAAGGTACTTTCAAAGTAAAACTCCTCAGCAAATGATATGTGTCCGCAGGATATTTAAATGGCAGACGATAAAATCCTTGCAGCCGCCATAAACATCACTCATTATGTCTACATTGATTTACTCTATCACGATTTTACCATTTTTTGCTGAAAAGGATAATGATTATGGGTTGGTTGTCAGGTGTTATTGGCGGGGGATTAGGGGCGATGATTGCCGGACCGTTCGGTGCAGTTATGGGGGCAGCCATCGGTGCCAGTATGGGGAATTCACAAAAAATGTCCCGAGGTGTTGGGGGATTTAACCAATCTCAACAACGGCAGGCGATCTTTTTTACCGCAGCTTTCTCCATGGTTGGAAAACTGGCTAAAGCTGATGGTCGGGTTTGCCCGGACGAAATTGCGGCAATAGAAAAAATTTCCAAAGAGGCTCTCGGACTGGACGCCCAGACCCGCGCCTACGCTATTAATGTTTTTACCCAAGCCAAAGATCGACCCGAATCTTTTGCCGACTTTGCCCGGCAGTTTGGGGAGCTGTTCGCCCAGGATCAGCAGCTCTGTAATTTTATGATGAGTTTTCTTTTTGAAGTGGCGATGGCCGATGGTGAACTGCATCCTCAGGAAGAGACAATGCTTCTTGAAGCAAAAACCGCCTTTCGCCTGCCGGAAAGTATCTACCAGTCCTTACGCAGTCGCTATGTCGGTCTCCATTCATCCAGTGTCAGTCTGAGTAAACACTATGAAAATCTGGGTGTCAGCAGTGATGCAACCACGGCGGAGATCAAGAAAGCCTACCGCCAGAAAGCCACCGAGTTTCATCCCGATAAAATTGAGGGAAAAGGTTTGCCCCCGGAATTTATCAAATTTGCCAATGATCAACTGGCGGAGATCAATGGATCCTATGATGCCATTATGGCAGCAAGAAAATAGAGGGTTCTTCCATGCCTGATTTAACCCAACTTCCCGCCTGGAAAAATCTCCAGACCCATTATCGGGAGATTGAGACAACCCACCTGCGTCAGCTATTTGCTGATGATCCGCAGCGGTTTGAAAAGTTTTCTCTATATTTTTCTGACATCCTCTTTGATTATTCCAAACATCGGATCACCGCAACGACACTGGAACTACTGGTTGAATTGGCCAAACAGTGTGGTCTGCAAAAAAAAATCAACGCCATGTTTGCCGGGGAGAAAATCAATTTTACCGAACAACGTCCGGTGCTTCATGTTGCCCTACGCAACCGTGGAAACTCTCCTATTCTGGTTGATGGAGAGGATGTCATGCCCCAGATCAACCGGGTTCTGGAGAAAATGGCTCGGTTCTGTGAACAGGTCCGTAGCGGAGATTGGTCAGGTGCCACAGGAAAACCAATCACCGATATTGTCAATATTGGTATCGGTGGTTCCGATCTCGGTCCACTGATGGTCACCGAAGCACTGAAACCTTACGCTCATAAAAGGTTGAAGGTCCATTTTGTTTCCAATGTCGATGCGACTCACCTGACCGAAACACTCCATGATCTGACTCCCGAAACGACTCTTTTCCTGATCGCATCCAAGACCTTCACCACTCAGGAAACCATGACCAATGCCCACTCTGCAAAGCAGTGGCTATTAAATCAGATCGATACTGAGACAGCAGTCGCTCAACATTTCGTCGCGATATCAACGAACACTGAGTTGGTGAGCCAGTTCGGGATCAATCCAGATAATATGTTTGAATTCTGGGATTGGGTGGGGGGAAGATACTCGCTCTGGTCGGCAGTTGGTCTGTCGATTGCCCTCTATATCGGCATGGATCATTTCGAAGAACTTTTAGCCGGGGCACATCAGGTTGATGAACATTTCAGAACGACTCCGTTTGAGAAAAATATCCCAGTGATCATGGGGTTGCTCGGGCTCTGGTACAACAATTTTTTCGCTGCTGAATCTCATGCAATTCTCCCTTACGACCAGTATCTACACCGTTTTCCTGCCTATTTTCAACAGGGTGACATGGAGAGTAGCGGCAAAGGGGTAACCATCTCCGGCAAGCCGGTTGACTACTCCACCGGACCGATCA
>JAOZQF010000225.1 GCA_029932345.1 Desulfuromusa sp.
GTCAGCTACGAGTATCGGCGCAAGCCCGATAACTTTCTTGGCAAAGGGGTCTATGATGCCTTTTTGTTCATCAATGGTTCGATCGGGATTTTACTGATCGGTGCCGCAGTTGGAACCTTTTTTACCGGCTCTAATTTTACTCTCAATGATTATAATCTGGTGTTTTGGGATCATCCATTGCGTGGTCTGGAAGCTGCTTTCAGTTTCTTTAACTTAAGCTTTGGTCTGTTCCTGGTTTTTCTGGCGCGAACCCTTGGTGCACTCTACCTGGCTAACAACCTGGGGCATGAGACTCTGGTTGCAAAATTGAAGAACTCTTCTTTCAATAACCTGTTATGTTTGTTGCCGTTTCTCCTCTTCGTCCTGCTCCGCCTGGTGATGATGGATGGCTATGCGGTTAATCCTGCCGACGGTGCAATTGTGCTGGAAGCGAATAAATATCTACATAATCTGTTGCAGATGCCATTGAACCTGATTCTGCTTCTGGTCGGTCTGGTGCTGGTTGTCCTTGGTGTGGTGCTGAACCGGTTTACTGCATCTGTCCGTGGTATCTGGCTGTCAGGTCCTGGAACCGTATTCACCTGTCTGGCGATCTTTTTCCTGGCAGGTTACAACAACACGGCTTTTTATCCGTCAAAGATTGATCTGAACAGCAGTCTGACAATTTACAATGCATCCAGTAGTCACTATACCTTGACCATAATGACCTATGTTGCATTGTTGGTTCCGGTGGTTTTGGGATATGTTTCCTGGACGTGGAGGCAGATGGACAGCAAGAAACTGACGTTGGAAGAGCTGAATGCCGACAAGAAGAGTTACTAACTGGAGGAAAATATGATTCCGTTGATTTTATGGGTATTGTTGATTGTTGTCTCTTACTTTGGTTCTGTGAAGTTGCTCAGTAAGTGGAATTTATTATAGGCCGAGCAGCTATTTGAGCAGATAATAAAAAGAGCCCCGTTTCATAAGAAGCGGGGCTCTTTTTATTAAACACAAGCTATTTAACAGCCGCTACAACCACTGGCACAACTACTGTGAGCGGCAGCAATGGAAAACCCTTCGCCGTAAGAGTTGCTGATGTAATCAATTTGACTCTCCTTGGCGTGGGGAAGGACATTGTCATCAATTAACAGATCAATCTCATTGATGGTATAGAGTTGTTTTTCATTTTTTGACTCATCCAGAGTCAATCCCAGGCTGGGACCGCCTCAGCCAAAGCCTTCAAAAACCACCCGGAGGAATTTCCCGGTGTGCTCCTTCATCAGTTCTTTGAACTTATCACGCGCTGTGTCTGTCATTGTTAGCATGTTCGTTGTTCTCCTTGTTTTTTGTCGTTGAATTCCCTAAAAAAGTGGCTTGAATAAATCCCTCAATATATTTTATTTGTAGATGGGCACGCCATCCAGAATTTAACCTCAGGTAAAACCGCTGCTGGCTGGAGCACTGCAAGCTCCCCCTCCGCTTGAGATCGCTACCGAAGTCAATGAGACTCTCCGGGTTGCCGGTTTTCCACATGCCGGACAAGGGATATCGGTCAGGGGGATACGCTGAATTTTTTCGATTGTTTGACCGCAATGTTCACAACGGTATTCAAATATTGGCAAACTTTGCCTCCTTGTTTTGCTTAATACATTCGGATAAACATATATCATTTTGCCATGACTGACAAGAGTAAAATTATTTAAAAAAATTGTTTCCCCGATGGAATAGTTGATTTAAACTAAAGATAAACACTGTTTTATCATTTATGGAGGATTCAATGGCTGCAGAGTTAATTTTAACCCGGAAAGAGAATTATATCGGTTTTATTACCCTGAATCGTCCTGAGGCGATGAACACCTTTATCCCTGAGTTTGCTGATCAACTGGATCAGGCGTTATGGGCGATGGAAGATGATGATGAGGTCAGGGTGATTGTTATTAATGCCGCAGGAAAGCATTTTTGTACAGGTATCTCTCTGGATCAGTTTAATAATAAAACCCATCAGGAGTACCGTAAATTTTTGTATGGGATTGATGCTTTTTATCATACCCTTGATAAGCTGAATAAACCGACAATTGCCTCGGTACAGGGGTTTGCATTGGCCAATGGCGCTGGCCTCTCTTTCGGTTGTGATATGACCGTTGCCGCAGAAACGGCTACTTTCGGGACAACGGCTATCAATGTCGGTTTGATCTGTCTCGGTCCTGCGGCACCAATGGTTAAGATTATTGGCAAGAAGAAAACCATGGAGATGGTTTTAACCGGAGATATGATCAGTGCTGTAGAGGCTGAAAAGTTAGGTTTGGTCAACAAGGTTGTTGCTGATGAAGATCTGGAAGCTGAAACTTTGAAGTTGGCCGAAAAATTGATCTCGAAAAGCCCAATTGCCCTGCGCATTGGTAAAGAGGGGCTGAAGCGGTTACAGGATGTCCCCTATCATCAGGGACTGGACAGTATGGATGATCTTTTTGCAGCATTGTGTGCGACTGATGATGCAGAAGAGGGTGTTTCCGCATTTCTGGAAAGACGTCAACCCAACTGGAAAGAGTGCTGATACAGACCTGCATGTTGTAAAAAAATCTTACCTCGGTTAGTAAATATCCCACAGTTTTGCTGTGGGATATTTACTCTTATCTACGGCATAAATCTCCTCTAGCAGCCTGTTGATGAGATGGTCTCCCCCCGCTACCAAAATCGGCGTCAATGC
>JAOZQF010000062.1 GCA_029932345.1 Desulfuromusa sp.
ATTGTGATCATGCGATGCTCTCCCTGAAGAAATCGATGCAGTGGGACGAGGAAACCTTTGGACTGGAATATGACCTCGATCGTTTTATGATTGTTGCTGTTGATGATTTCAATATGGGGGCGATGGAAAATAAAGGGTTGAATGTTTTCAATTCCAAATATGTTCTTGCCCGACCGGAAACGGCTACGGACACCGATTATCTGGGAATTGAATCGGTGATCGGACATGAATATTTCCATAATTGGACCGGCAACCGGGTCACCTGTCGAGACTGGTTTCAACTCAGTTTGAAAGAGGGATTGACGGTCTTTCGTGATCAACAGTTTTCTGCTGATATGAATTCAGCGGCGGTCAAACGGATTGATGATGTACGGATTCTTCGGCAGTTCCAGTTTCCCGAAGATGCCGGGCCGATGGCTCATCCGGTTCGCCCCGCTGCTTATCAGGAGATCAATAATTTCTACACCACGACAATTTACAATAAGGGTGCAGAGGTTATTCGGATGATGCAGACCTTATTGGGTGAAGCAAAATTTATTGCCGGGGTGAAGCTGTATCTGAACCGTCATGATGGGCAGGCGGTGACCTGTGATGATTTTGTTGCTGCGATGGAAGAGGCCGGGAATGTCGATCTGACCATATTTAAGCGTTGGTATGTCCAGGCGGGTACGCCGCAAGTGCAGATTCAGCAGGATTATAATAGTGAACAGCAAACTTTGACGCTGAAAATTTCACAAAGTTGTGCCGCAACGCCGGGACAAAGGCTGAAGCAACCGTTTCATATTCCCGTTACATTAGGTTTGATGGACGCTGCTGGAAAAGATCTGCCGTTGCAACTGGCAGGGGAGGTCCAACCTGGTGCAACAACACGAGTGTTGGATCTGACTGAATCTGCACAGGAATTTACTTTCGTCGGGATTGCCCAACAACCAACCCTCTCTCCGTTGCGGGGATTCTCTGCTCCGGTTCGGTTGCAGTGCGATTTTACCGATGAAGAATTAGCTTTCCGCATGGCTTATGACAGCGACTCTTTCAATCGTTGGGAAGCGGGACAAACCCTGGCGTTGAATGAATTATTGCGGAGTTACAGGGAACTCGGGGAGGGGCGTTCCGTAGCTTTGCGGCCCGTCTTCGTTACTGCCTGGAAAAAAGCTTTAGCAGACCGTCAGGCTGATCAGAGTTTATTGACTCAATTGTTGACGTTGCCCAGTGAACAATATCTGGCGGATCAACTGGAGGAGTTTGATCCCCAGATGATCAGGACTGTTCGTGATCAGGCCATTCTGCAACTGGCACAAACCCATCAAGGATTGTTGTTGGAACGTTACACCGCTTGCTTCAAAACGGAGAACAACTACTCTCTTGACTCCACTGCCGTCGGGCAGCGCAGTCTGGGAAATTTCTGCCTTTCTCTGCTGATGAAGTTGGAGGAAGCGGAGATATCAGACATCTCTCTGCAGCAGTACCGAACAGCGACAAATATGACCGATCGGCTGGCGGCTTTCTCTCTGCTTGTTGACAGTGGTGCAACTGAACGGCAGGGTGTTATCGATGATTTTTATCAGACCTGGAAACAGCAGCCATTACTCCTTGATAAATGGTTCAGTATTCAGGCCCTGAGCCATCGAAGTGAAACTTTTACTGAGGTTGAAAATTTATTGCAACATACTGATTTCAGTTTGAGTAATCCAAATCGGGTGCGGGCATTGTTGGGGGCATTTTACCAGAATATGGCGGTTTTCCACCGTTCTGATGGTGCTGGATACAAATTACTGGTCGAGCAGATTATTATTCTTGATCAGAAAAATCCTCAGGTTGCCGCGCGAATGGCGGCTCCCTTGACTCGCTGGAAACAGCTGGAGACAAAACGGCGCAAATTACTCGAGCTGCAATTGCTCCGTTTGCAGAAGATGGATCTTTCCAGTGACCTTTACGAAATTGTGAATAAGAGTTTGCAATAAACTTGGGGATAAAGTGGAGAAAAATGTGAGTGATTATACAATTATTGGCTGTGGTGATATCGGTTTTCGGGTGGCTCGGGATTTGATTAAACAGAACCATCAAGTTCAGGCGACGATCCATTTTGCAGAGGGGATCAAGGTTCCACAATCAGCCGGGATTGAAACAATTATTGCCAATTTTGATTATCAGGAGGATGTCCCGGAGCTTCCTTTGCAGGGAAAGAACCTTTTCTATTTTATGTCTCCGCAGGGTGGTGGCTCAAGCGATTATCGGATGTTGAATTTTTGTCGCAAACTGTCAGCGGATAATTATCCCGCTAAAGTTGTTTATATCAGTACCAGTGGCGTTTACGGTGATTGTGGAGGCGATCTGGTGACGGAGGAAACTCCGCTCAACCCAATGACCAGCCGGGCGAAACGTCGAGTCAGTGCTGAAAATCAATTGCGTGAACAGGCCGATAAGTTTGGCTTTGAACTGGTTATCCTCCGGGTTACCGGTATTTACGGTCCGGGACGGTTGCCGATAGCACAATTAAAAAAAGGACATGAGGTGCTGGTTGCGGAAGATGCCCCGAGGACCAATCGAATCCACACTCTTGATCTGGTGCAGGTTTGTCTGGCGGCAATGGAAAAAGGTGAAGATGGGGATATCTTCAATGTTTGTGATGGCGAAGACAGCAGTATGAGCCACTATTTTATGGCGGTTGCAGAGAGATATAATCTCCCGCAGCCGAAACAGTTGAGCTGGGTCGAGGCAGAAAAAGGGATGAATCCACTGACCTTCTCCTTTTTAAAAGAGTCGCGGCGGATGTCCAATCAGAAGATGGTTGAAAAGCTTGCGGTTAAATTGCAATATCCAACCTTGGAAAAGGGTTTACGTGCCAGCCAATCGGTTTCAGATTTGAATGTTGGTAAAGAGCATGAGGTCGATAAAGAAAATTAATTCAGGTTCATGGTTGCCGATGGATATAAATTAAGCTAAAATGCTGGTTCTTGAAAAGAGTACCTAGTTGGTTTGTCGATAGATATTTTTGTGGCGCAATGTCAGTTGCCGGGCTCCAGACGGGAACTGGCTTAACTGAATCGGGGAGATTTCAGTCCAATGAGCAGACCGGGAAAAACAAAATTCCAGATCGATTTGCGGCGACATTTGCGGGAACACTATGTTGAAGAAAATTTGATCCACCTGATCTCTGAGATTGCCGAAGCGTCCAAGTATATTATTCACTCTATCAGTACTGGTGACCTGGGGGTGGCTGGTACCTCCAACCTCTACGGGGAACAACAGCTGGCTCTGGATGTCCTCGCTGATAGAATCCTCCGCAAGCGGCTTGATCATTCTCGTGTTGTTGCCAATATGATGTCAGAGGAGATGGATGAAATTATTCCGGTTTCTCCTGATTGTGGTGGAAAATATTCGGTTGCTTTTGATCCGTTGGACGGCTCTTCACTGGTTGATGTCAATCTGGCGGTTGGAACCATTGTCTCTATTTTTCAGGGGTGTGATCTGTTGCAGCCCGGTCGTAAGCAGGTGGCGGCGTTGTATATTCTCTACGGACCGCGCACAACCTTGGTTTATAGTGTCGGCAAGGGGGTTCATGAATTCGGGATGAACATGCTGAGGGAATATACCCTGTTGCAAGAGAACATCACCATCAAACCACAAGGAGATCTCTATTCTCCGGGTGGGCAACGGAATCTCTACACTCCGGGAGTTGAGGCATTTATCAGCAAACTGGAGCAGCGTGGTGTCAAGCTTCGCTACAGTGGTGGCTTTGTCCCCGATATCAACCAGATTTTACTTAAGGGGGAGGGGATATTTTTCTACCCGCACCTGCAGGGTAAACCGGAGGGGAAATTACGGGTATTGTTCGAGCTGAATCCAATGGCATTTTTAATAGAGCAGGCGGGTGGGGCTGCTTCCGACGGTCGGAAACCTATTCTGGATCTGCAACCACAACAGATTCATGAACGTTCGCCAGTCTTTATCGGTTGTAAAAAGGATGTTGCCCTGGCTGAAGAGCTTATTCGTCAGCTGGAAAGTGACAAGGATGTCACCGCTAAAAAAAAGGGTAAAACCTGATCAGCTGAAATAGATAATCTGATTTCTTATTAATCTGCAACGCAGGAGGGGGATATGCAACCGATACTCGTCGCCTTGTCTGCAACGATTGCCGGCTTATCTCTGGCTCCATTCTATACCCTCTCCAGTTCCTCTGGTTGGTTGTCTGTTACGTTTTTCTGTCTACTGTTTTTTCTTCTGCGCAAGTACAATCGCCTCTCTCTGGTTTTTTTATTTCTTGCCATTTTAGTTCTTACAAACCTGCGCTATCCCCTGCAGTTTTCATCCCGTCAAGATATTGTCCAGATTGATCAACTGGCACAAAAAGTGACCCTGACCGGGGAAGTTATAAATGTCAGGGAACTCACTGAAGGTCGGAGTTGGATTAAACTTCGTGCTGATTCGGTGGCAATAAAAGGTCAGCCTGTGGTGCTGAAATCACCCCTGTTGATCCGTCTCTATTTCGGTGAAGGGGCAGGTTCCCTTTTGCCTGGAGATGTTATTCGCTGCAAAAGTCGGCTACGGAAGCCACGTCTCTTTGGTATGCCGGGAGAATTTAACTGGCCCCGCTATCTTGCCAGTGAGCATATCGATATGACCGCCTGGGTCAAAAATATTGAGAAAATAACAATTTTGGATCGGCAAGAAAATAGGATTAACCGGAAAATTGTTTCCTGGCGTAGCCAGATTGCGAAGACCATTCAGGGGAGGATGTCTGAAGATCGGGCTTATCTGGTCAGAGCGCTGGTGTTGGGTGAAGGGGGCGTTATCCCCGATACGATTCGGAAAACCTTGGCAAAGAGCGGTATCAGCCATCTTTTTGCCATTTCAGGGCTCCATTTAGGGATGATTGCTTTACTCGGTTATCGGCTACTACTCACTCTTTATCGCCGCTTTCCCCGGCTACTTAATTGGCAACCACCGCAGCGTGCCCTCCCGCTGCTTCTCCTCCCCCTGTTGTTTGGCTATCTACTCTTGACCGGTGGCGCTGTTTCTACCAGCAGGGCTTTTGTCCTCGCTGTTTTAGTCGCTGCCTTTCTGTGCTGGCGTTACTATGTAAATCCTCTACTATTGCTGGCTTCTCTCGCCTTGTTGTCCTTGCTGATTAACCCTTTACTTTTCTGGCAGGCTGGCTGGCAACTCTCTTTTTCTGGAGCTGCTGGAATTCTTCTCTGGCGACCGTTATGGCAACATTTAAGCAGAGATCTCCGTTTTTATTTCCGTTATCCGGTCCAGCTATTTCTGGTGACCTTTGCTGCGATGCTGGCCACTTTGCCACTTGTTCTGTTTAATTTTCATCTCTTTGCCCCGGTCGGGGTTGTGGCTAATCTTATCTGTGTTCCCATTGTTACGCTGTTAGCCCTCCCGATTGGTTTTTCAGGATTGCTCTTTTACCCCCTTTTTCCACAGCTGGCAGGTCTGTTACTGCAACTTTGCGGTTTTATTCTCGAGGTTGTCTTGTCGCTGGCAAACTGGTTCACGGCACTTCCGGGCTGCAGTGGAACCTATCTATTTTTGTCTCATTGGCAGAACCTGGCAGTCGCTCTGTTGATCTTGCCGATGCTGTTATTCCCCCTGCTGGTCAAGACCAACAGATTGAGATTTATTATCTGCTGTATCTTGCCCGCTGTCGTCCTCTGGCAATTCCCGCTGACCCAATCGTCGCCGGTTGCGTTGACCATGTTCAGTGTCGGTCAGGGTGAGTCAATGTTGCTGCGGAACAATCGTGGGGAGGCGGTTTTGATTGATGGTGGGGGTTTCTACAGTGATCGGTTTGATGTTGGTGAGCGTCTGCTGGCACCGGCTTTTGCCGAATTGGGGGTGACCGAACTCACTGCTGTGGTTTTAACCCACGATGATCTGGATCACCGGAAAGGGTTGATTTTTATTCTGGATAATTTTCCGGTGCGAGAGTTTTGGGTAGGGCAGTCACCGGCTAAATTACACTATAGTTTGCAGAAGGTGCTGTCAAAAAGGGCAATTCCGGTCAAGGTTGCACCCTCTGGATGGAGTGAACTCCCCTTTTGGACTTCTGGTCATCTGTCTCTATTCAACGGTGCAACGCCGGAGAGCCGTAAAAATGACACCTCACTGGTGATGTACTACCGGCACAGCAAAGGGAATAGCCTGTTGCTGACGGGTGATCTGGAAGAACCTGGAGTGGAAAAACTCCTCGAAGCTGGATTGCCCGGCCCGGTCTCGCTGTTGAAGCTACCTCATCACGGAAGTAAATTTTCGGCGACTGACCGACTGATTGACCGGCTTCTGCCACGTTTCAGTCTGGTCTCTGTTGGCTATCAGAACCGTTACCATTTGCCGGCCAGATCGGTTGTTGATTATCTACAGGAAAAGCGGGTTCCTCTCTATCGGACTGATTTTTCAGGAACTCTTCAGGCTCGATATTCCCCGCAGGGTTGGCAGCTCAGGCATTGGAGAAAGGGATTTTTCGTTGACATCTCCCCCTAGAAGCTGTTAGTAACTCCTTGTTATATAGGGGACTTATGAATTCTGATCAATCAAACATTCTGGTTGTCGAAGACGAACTTTTTTTCCGTAAGCTCTATCGAGATTTGCTTCTGGATGAGGGTTATCGGGTTGACGTTTGTGACAATGGTGATGATGCAATTTCAATGTTGCAGCAACGACCGATTGATCTGGTGCTGACTGATATGGTGATGCCGGGGCGGGGAGGGCTGGAAGTTTTGCAGGCCGCCAGACTTCTGCCAAATCCTCCGGATGTCATTCTGGTGACCGGACATGCCAGTCTGGAGTCGGCTATTGATGCACTGAAAAATGGTGCCCGTGATTACCTGGTGAAGCCATTTGATCCTGAAGAGTTAAAACATTTAGTCCGAAACTGTCTGGATCAACGCAATTTACTGACAGAAAATGATCACCTGAAGCGTCAGATTCATCTCTTTCAAACCGGACAGCTTTTATCATCGTTGATTGATCTGGATCGTCTCATTCCCCAATCTCTGGATATTTTGCTGCGTGAAATGGAAGCCAGTGTCGGCTGTACTTTTGCCATTAAAGATGGTGTTGTCCCCACCCTGACCGGAACAAGAAAACTCCCCGCTGAATTTGCCGAACAGTTGATCGATCTTTTGATGCCACAGTTGGATGAACAGAAGGAGCTCTGTCAACCGTCCGGAGATATTGCTCCCAAGTTGATTAAGTTGCAACAACAGCAGGAGCATATCTGGATGTTACCATTACGTGATGGCGATGTTCTAAAAGGGGGAATTGTCATCTGTGATGTGACCAGGGAGTGTGATGCGGTCTGTTTTTCCGATTTGCATTATTTGTGCGATCAGATTGCTCTTGGCTTTGAAAATGCCTGTCGTTACCAGGATGCTCAGGATCTGATGTATACCGATGATTTGACCGGACTGTATAATCATCGTTATCTGCAGGTTTCATTGAGTCGAGAAATCCGCCGTTCACAGCGGTATGGATTAAAGTTTTCTCTGCTGTTTCTTGATCTGGATCATTTCAAAGATATTAACGATAGTTACGGACATTTGGCTGGAAGTGCAGCACTTCAGGAAGTTGGTCTTTTATTGGCTGATTGTGTTCGGGATGTCGATACCCTGTTCCGTTTTGGCGGTGACGAGTTTTCTGCAATTTTGGTGGAGACAGATGGCGGTGCCGCACGGGTTGTTGCTGAGAGGATTCGCAAGGTGATAGAGGCACATGCTTTTCTGGAAAAGCAAGGGACCCCGAGCTATCTGACGGTTACGGCAGGTTTTTCAACCTTCCCGGCTGATGCGACTGAAAAGAATCAACTCCTTGAACTGGCTGACCGGGCAATGTATGCCGGCAAGACAACCCGGAACGTTATTTGTGGAGTGGCCGATATCCCGGAAGATGATTAATGAGTTCTCCCTTCCCCTGTTTTACCAACCCTGATTTCCAGAAATCATTTAAAAGCTGAATTGCTATGAAAAATCTGGAAATAATTTTTAAATATCGCTTAAACCCCTTTCAGATCAGCACAAAATAGGGTATCTTCTCCCGTCTATATCAACCCCGTTAGTCTGAAATTAATTCAATAACAGCAGAAAAGGTCAATGTCTTGAGCGTAACGGCAATCAAAGGGATGAATGATGTTCTCCCTGGTGAGGTGGAAACCTGGCAGTTCCTGGAAAAGAGTGCCCGAGAGGTGTTCGGATTCCATGGTTTTTCTGAGATCAGAACGCCGATAGCAGAAAAGACCGAACTGTTCTGCCGTTCCATTGGTGAAACCACCGATATTGTTGAAAAGGAGATGTACACTTTCAGTGATAAGAGTGAGAATTCCTTGACCCTGCGTCCCGAGGGGACTGCCCCGGTGATGCGCGCCTTTATCCAGAATCGTTTACACACCCTTGATCCGGTTTCCAAGCTTTACTATATGGGGCCAATGTTTCGTTATGAACGGCCACAGAAGGGGCGCTATCGTCAGTTCCATCAGATTGGCGTGGAAGTTATCGGGGTTGAAGATGCAAGAATTGATGCCCAGGTTCTGGCGATGCTACACCAATATTTTAACCATATCGGGATCACTGCAGTTTCTCTGCAGATTAACTCCCTTGGTTGCCCAGAGTGCCGTCCCGGATATCGACAACAGTTGATCGCTTACCTTGAATCGCGTTTGGATGTTCTCTGTGCTGATTGCCAACGCCGCTACCAGACCAATCCATTACGGGTTCTGGATTGCAAAGCAAAGGGGTGTCAGGAGGCGACTGTCGATGCTCCTTCGGTTATTGAACATCTCTGCTCCCCTTGTAACGATCACTTTGCCCAGGTTAAAGAATATTTGCAGGCGTTACAAATCCCGTTTACGGTTAATTCACGGATGGTGCGTGGACTTGATTATTATGTCCGTACAACCTTTGAGCTCGTTACCGATCAACTTGGCTCGCAGAATGCCGTTGCTGCCGGTGGACGTTACGATGGATTGGTGGAAAGTCTGGGCGGTCCGGCGCTGCCGGGAATTGGTTTTGCCATCGGGCTTGAGCGCCTGGTCTTGATGAAAGGTGAGCAGCGGATAACTCCTCCTGAGCCACAATTATTTATTGCGACCATCGGTGCCGAGGCGGTAGAGCGGGCATTTGTGTTGATGTCACAGCTTCAGCTTGCTGGTGTGCGGGTCGAAATGGATTATCTGGGGAAAAGTCTGAAAGCACAGATGCGCCGGGCAAATAAATTGAAAGCTGCTTTTACTCTTGTTCTGGGCGAGGAAGAACTTGAATCAGGAGAGGCACAACTTAAAAATATGTCCGATAGCAGCCAGTCGCTGGTTAGTCTGGGGTCTCTGGTTGAGTCTTTTGCAGAAAAAAATCTTTAGACCGCCACTTCTTCTTGACCTGTGAGGATAACGGTTTATATACTTATTGATTGTCTATAAATTTATCAGAGCTTAATCGCTTATTTTGGAGGATTTTGTGTTGAACGATAAACTTGGTAACTTGGTAAGGACTCACCGTTGTGGTGATCTGACCGCAGAACAGATCGGTCAGGATGTTTGTGTGATGGGTTGGGTACAGAGGCGACGTGATCATGGCGGTCTGATTTTCATCGATCTGCGTGACCGTGAGGGGATTGTTCAACTGGCTCTCGATCCTGATCGTGACCTTGCCTCGCATCAGAAGGGTGAGCAAGTACGCAACGAGTTTGTGCTGGCTGCACGGGGGAAGGTGTCGCCGCGTCCTGAGGGGACGATCAATCCGAAAATGAAAACCGGTGAGGTGGAGATTGAAATCAGTGAACTGCTGATATTGAATCGCTCTGAGACTCCTCCCTTCATGCTCGATGAATTTACCGAGGTTGCTGAAAATATCCGCTTGAAATATCGCTATCTTGATTTACGTCGTCCGGTATTGCAGAAAAATATGATGATGCGTCATCTGGTTGCCAAGACGGTGCGCAATTATTTTGATGAGCAAGGGTTTATCGAAATAGAGACTCCGGTTTTGACCAAAAGTACTCCTGAAGGAGCCCGGGACTATCTGGTTCCCAGTCGGGTCAATACTGGCAATTTTTACGCATTACCTCAGTCACCCCAGCTATTTAAACAGTTGTTGATGGTTTCAGGTTTTGATCGTTATTACCAAATTGTCAAATGTTTCCGTGATGAAGATCTGCGGGCAGATCGCCAACCAGAATTTACTCAGATCGATTGTGAAATGAGTTTTGTCAATCGTGGCCAAGTGATGGACATTATGGAGGGGATGATCGCCAAAGTTTTCAAAGCGGCATTGGGAGTTGAGCTGTCTCTGCCGATGCCTCGCTTAACTTATGCCGAGGCATTGGATCGCTTTGGTGTCGATAATCCTGATTTACGTTTTGCTATGGAGTTGATTGATATCACTGAGCAGGTTGCCGACTCAC
>JAOZQF010000063.1 GCA_029932345.1 Desulfuromusa sp.
CTAGATTCTCCCCTGTTGCAGAAAAAAGGTAAGCACTGTTGTAATACTGATATTCATCAGAAGAGAGTTGTTGATAGGCTGGGCTGCCAACAAGCAAAGAGGCATTCAACTGCTTTGGCAATTGCTTGACCTGCTTTGCAAGCTCGGATTGATCTTGCAGAAAAAATGGTGTTGCCGCCTCTGGCCAGATAATCAGGTCAGGTTGACTCGGTAGTGCCTGCATTGACAAGCTCTGGTAGCGGTCAATGCTGGACTGCCGATTTTCCGGAACCCATTTCTGTGCCTGATCAATGTTTCCCTGAATCAGAGCAACTCTCAATTGCTCGGCTCGTTGCTCAAGAGGTTGCGATTCCCGCCAGAAACCGTAACCAAAGTGGCTGATTGAAATTATGCAGGTTGCAACAACCCCCAACCATGCCAAACGACTTTTGGGGGCAACAAGTACCCCGGCAATAGCACAGTTGACCACCACCAGCATCAGACTCACCCCATAGACCCCGGTCACATCGGAACTTTGAATTGCCAGAGAAAAATTTTGTTGTGAATAACCGATAATCGCCCAGGGAAACCCGGTAAAAAGCCACCCCCGGAGATATTCTAAAGCAACCCAGATGGGGGGCAAAGTCACCAGGTAAGGGAGTTTCAAGACCGCTTCAAGGCGACAGGAGAGCCAGATGGCCAAACCAAAATAGACCGCAAGATAGGCCAGCAGAAACAGATAGGCAAGCAGTGACAAAGCCAACGGGAGACCACCATAGGTGGTCATAACAATATTTAACCAATAGAGGACTACGGCAAAAAAAACCAGCCCCGCAGTGAACCCGGCAGCAAATGGGCGACGGCGCATCACCAGCAACAATGGGACCAACGCGACCCAGGCAAGGGGGAACAAATCGGGACGTGGAAATGCCGCAGCAAGCAAAAGTCCTGACCCTGCCGCCACCAGAAGGGTTCGGTCAACTCTGGCCAGAAGCATCAATGGCGACCGTTTCTAACCGCCGGCGAGGTCAGCGGAATAATCCGGATCTGGCGAATAGCCCGTTGATCCCCCTGCTCAATCAACATATCAAAATCTCCGATTCTGACCTGCTCACCGACCGCCGGAACCCTCCCTGACTGTTCTACAATATAACCGCCAATCGTATCAAATTTTTCTCGAGCAACTTCGATACCAAAATACTCCTCAAACTCTTCAATATCCAGGCGGCTGTCAACCAATAAAGATCCATCCGGCTGTTTAACCAGCCACTCCTCTTCATGATCATACTCATCATGAATTTCACCGACGATCTCCTCAATCAGATCCTCAATCGTAACCAGACCTGAGGTGCCACCATACTCATCAATTACAATTGCGATATGGACGCGGGCGGATTGAAACTCCCTGAGTAGAACGCTGACCTGCTTAGACTCTGGAACCAGAAGCGGGGTACGCATAATTTCAGCAAGAGAGATGTCATCAATCGGACGGCCCCAAAAACGGAGCAGGTCTTTGGCATAGACCAGGCCGATAATATTATCGATATTGTTCTGGTAGACCGGAATACGGGAATGCCCGGAGCTTAAGATCGCCTTAAGAATATTTCCAAACGGGGCCTCAGCATCAACACACACCATATCTGTCCGCGGCACCATAATCTCCCGCAGGATGGTTTCATCCAGCTCCAGAATCGACTGGAGCATATCCCCCTCACCTTCGTCGATGATCCCCTGTTGTTCAGAGGCATCAATCAGTTCCTGCAGCTCTTCTTCACTGTTTGCCCGGGGTCGATGACTCAATCTCCGCCCCAGACGTTTCAGCCAACTATCCGGCTCCTTTAGTTGCTCGTTATCCACTACTCTTTTATTCTCCCTGAATGTTTTTGTTTTTTTGGATAGATACCCTGACGGTGAAATTAACTGTTCATTGATAGTGGAAAATTCTCAACCAGTTGAGTAAATATCTCGGTTTCTTTTGCTTCCATCAACTCCGCTTCCTCCGTTGATCCACGTTCATGATCATAACCCAGCAGGTGGAGAACCCCATGGAGCAGCAGAAACCAGAGTTCATGCTCAAACGGAATCTCCGCCTCAGCAGCATCTGCTGCTGCCCGCTCTGCCGAGATGACAACATCACCAAGAACCAGTGGCAGCAGGCCAGCCCCCTCCCCCTCCTGCATCGCAAAAGAGATAACATTGGTGGGGCGATCCCGCTGGAGATAGTCCCGATTCACCTCTTGAATCCCGGAATTATTGAGAATCAGGATTGATAATTCCGCATCAGGATATCCCAAGACGTCTAAGATCCTCTGGGCTATCTTCCGCAATGGCCGCTTCAGGATCTTGTGTTGGTACTGGCGATTTTCTATTTGAATCCGCACTATTCGATTTCACCTTTTCTTTGCTTGGAATTTTTCCAGCATTATCGCCCTTATCCCGGACAATATGGACCGGTTCCGGATAATCAACCCGATGGTGGAAAGATCCCGACATAATTCGATTAAAGCTTTTCGCTATCTGGTTTAAGTCTTTCAGCGTCAGGTCACACTCATCCAGTTGACCATCAATAAAAACATTGTTGATCAATTTTTTTACCATCCCCTGAATTCGTGCCGGGGTTGGATCAGTCAAGGTCCGGCTGGCCGCTTCAACCGCATCTGCCAACAGGATCAAAGCCGCTTCACGGGTCTGTGGCTTGGGACCATGGTAACGGTAATCACGCTCATCAATTTGTTGCATTCCGGGATCGGCCTGATTTTTTGCCCGATCATAGAAAAATTTTATCAGGGTCGTGCCATGATGCTGCTGAATAATATCAACCAGTTTTGCCCCCAATTTGTGTTCTCGAGCCAGATCGACACCATCCTTGACATGAGATGTCAGGATCAAAGCGCTCATTGATGGGGCTAATTTATCATGTTTATTCCGTTGCCCCCCCGAATTTTCAATAAAGTAAAGGGGCTTTTTGATTTTCCCGATATCATGATAATAAGCAGCCACACGGGTCAACAATGGGTTGGCATTGATTGATTCAGCAGCAGCTTCTGCCAGATTTCCCACCAGAATAGAGTGGTGATAGGTCCCCGGAGCTTCTATCATCAGTTGACGTAAAATCGGTGCATTCATGTTAGCCAGTTCCAGCAATTTAATGTCGGTCGTATATTTAAAAAATGACTCAACCAATGGGACGATCCCATTAACAAAAATTGCACAGGCTAAGCCACCCAAAAAACCAAAGCCAAGTTTCCAGAGCAGCTGTAATTCAAAATTATGGCCACTCAGGAGATGGATCCCGATCAGCAGAGCCATATTGGTCAGTCCAACCCATAAACCAGCCCGGTAGAGGGAGGTGCGCTGTTGACAATGACGAACCCCATGGGCCCCGACCAGGCTACCGATCAGAACATAAAGGGTCATCAACAGGCTGTTGCCAAATAAGATTCCAACCAGCACCGCACAGCAGACCGCAAACATGAATGCCGTTTCAGAATTGAGGACAATCCGGACCAGCATGGCACCCAGGGCAAAAGGGATGGCGTAGAGGTAAGTCGTGGAATCAATGTAACCAAAACTATTCCCCAACCCGACAGCAATGAAAATTGATAGCTTTATCAGGATAAACAGAGAGATAAATACTGTAGCAAGAAACAGTAAATCGCGAGAATCGGGATGAACTTTACTGATATTATTTTGGGCAAAATAAAAACCAACATAGAGCAGCAGCAATGAGCAGATCAATAGCCCTGCTGCCATCTGGAGGCTGTGACTATCACGACCCGAGGTTCGAATTGCCTGCAGTTTGAGGATCTGATCAGCAGTGACCCGCTCCCCCTCTCGAACCACCATCTCCCCTTTTTTGACCTGAAACAGAACCGGGGCGATCTGCTCTCGTGCAGCCAGACGGCGCAGTTCCGTCTCTTCCTGGTTAAATACCAGACTTGGACGTAACTGCTGCTGAACTAATTTCAACAAGGTTTGCCGCTGAATTTTAGTGGCTCCCGGAATCAGTTCCAACTGAGCTTTTGCTTTCAGCAAAGCATCTTTCAGTCCAATTGTTGCTTCTAATCGTTGCGGGCCTATCTCCTCTTTTCCACTCCGATCAAGAGCCAGAATACCCTTGTTTCGATCAGCCTCAAAGGCTTGGACGTTAGCGACGATCGGTCGGGTAAAAATGGGAGCAAGAAGATCTCCGGTTAAAACAGCAATATTCTGATTGAGAGCCAGATTGAGTAACGGCCTGAACTCCTCATCGGTTAAAGGGACCCCGAAATCAGTTTCCAATTGCAACAGCAGATCTTCCGCTGGTACCGGTTTTTCATCGTTCTGTTGCAGCAATAACAAACCAAGACCCTGACGAATCCGGTTAATCGCATGACTCCCGGAGGTTACATCCAGATCATAGATAAGGGGAGAAGCGCTGGCAGCCTCATCACGTTTTGTCTGAGTCAACGGGATATCTTCTGCCAACAGATCCCGGGGCGACTTGATATCACGGGTCGCAATATCTCCCGGAGCATAATAATCGGGAATCAACCCCCCTTTGGGGACAATCACCAGAGTCAATAAGGTCGCCACCAGCAACAGCAGCCACCCCCCCAGCCGGGGTTGGCGTTGGTTACGTAAACCCTGCACTCCACCTTTAAAAATGGCAGTACGTCCTAACGACAATTTATCTTTTTCTTCTTTGGTCATAAATCCTCAACAGCAGCGCCACTATTTGCAGCGCGACTCGCTTCATCATGGGATTGATCTGCCCGCTGATAGGCTCGCACAATCGCCTGAACGATCGGATGGCGAACCACATCCACATCACTAAAATGGGTGAATGCAATATCTTCGACACCGCTCAAAATTTCTACCGCTTGCAATAATCCGGATTGCTGACCGCGGGGTAAATCAATCTGGGTCACATCACCGGTAATCACCGCCTTGCTACCAAAACCAAGCCGGGTCAAAAACATTTTCATCTGCTCAGCTGTCGTATTTTGTGCTTCATCCAGAATAACAAAAGCATCGTTCAAAGTTCGACCTCGCATAAAAGCCAATGGAGCAACCTCAACGACATTGGTTTCCAGAAGTTCCTGAGCTTTTTTCAGATCCAGCATATCATAGAGGGCATCATAGAGAGGACGCAGATAAGGATTGACCTTTTCGGCCAGATCTCCGGGAAGAAAACCGAGTTTTTCACCCGCCTCTACCGCAGGACGAACCAGCATGATCCGGCTGACCTCTTTGCGCATCAAAGCGGCAACCCCCATCGCCATCGCCAGATAAGTCTTTCCGGTTCCCGCAGGACCAACCCCAAAAACCACATGGTTCTCTCTGATATTATCAATATAATTTTTCTGTGCCAGGCTTTTGGGCGTAATTAATTTATTGCGAGCCGAGATAAAAACCGTGTCACAAAAGATATCTTTCAGGGAAATTGTGGAGTCAGAAGAGAGAATTCGGATCGCGTAATCAATATCGGTGGGATAAATCGGCAGTCCCTCCTGCATCAAGAGGCGTAGTTCCTCAAGCAGGCGGTAACCGACATGAACTTGAGCCGGGTCACCAGAGAGGTGAATCACGGTCCCCTGACTGCCAAGGCGGATGCCGAGTTTTTTTTCTATCAGTTTAAGATGCTTATTCTGCTGACCGAACAATTGAGCGGCCAGAGCCGCATCAGCAACATCAAAATGTGTGCTGGGGCTCATACGCAGATATTCGCTGAGATATTATATTTTTCACGTCGCGAAACTTAACATCAAAGGAGGATGAATGCAACAGATGGCTGTTAAGATTAATCCTTTATCAATCGACAAAAGAGGGGCAAAATCTGCTATACTCTACCAATCTTTTATTCTGCAAAATATTTTTGGGGATTTTGTGAAACAGGAAATAACCGACAATTCGACTCTGGGTCCGGACAGTCCTCTGCTGGCCACGTTTCTGCACGAATTAAACATTGCCCGGCGACAGCTGGCACTTTATCCCCCCGGGCATCCGCAAATTGAAACCAGTGTCAAACGGACTCTGGAAGTTCTGGAAGAGCTATTTCTCTCCGATCCCGTCATCACTATAGGTATCTCCCCCGATGCCCTCTATTTTGGACAGGTCTGGCTCAATAAAGACGATCCGACCAATCAGGAATTTGCCAATTTTTTTTCAACTCTTGGAATTGCATCAATCAGCTTCCGGCGGGGGTTGCAAGCTGCAGAACTGATCCGCTTCAACCAGCTGCTCCGTCAAGATCAGAACACCACAGAATCATTTGGAAAATTTGATAAATCACTCGAACAACAGAGGATTGAACATATTTCGGTGATTCCCATTGATTATGATGCCTTTCAGGCCAGTCTGAACCCTACTGAAAGCGAAGCGACATCAGCAGATCAACTGTGGGAAGGGTTTCTTCATGGACTGCACAGTGGCATCCTCGACTTCGGTGATCAGGATTCACCCTTTGACGTTGGAACTGTTGCTGATATTTTCAATCAAAAGCTCGTTGGCAGTCAGGCTGAACGTGAACAGTCCTCTCGTTCTGTAAGCCTGTTTATTGAAAACAGTATCCTGCAGAAGGAGTCCCCTCAATCGCCATCTGACAGTGACAAAAAGCTCGCCCAGCTGTTGGAACATCTCTCCGCCGAAGCCCAGCAGAAATTTCTCAGCAGTGCATTTCAAACCCTTGATCAGCATCGGGATAAAGCACCAGCGGCATTGAAAAAAATCCCCCGCCACCTGATCCAGAACACTATTGCCGGAGAAGATCAGCACTCTCTGAAACTGTCATCACGAATGTTTGGTCTGATCAACAACCTGGCAAACTCTCAGACTCAGGAGTTTCAGCAGGAGTTGCAGGGCAGTCTAAAAGTTAAGTCTGAAGCCCTTTCAACCGATGTGGTTCGTGCCCGACTGGACGTATTATTCAGTGAAGAGCGGCAAGATATGTATATGCCGGATAATTATCAATCAGCACTGCACAGCATCCTCAGTGACAAATTCACTGGCACCATCCCTGAGGAAGAAAAACAAAAATTGAAAGAGCTGATTGAAGGTGACTCAGCCGAAAAAAACTGTACAGCGATTATCTTTGATCTGATCCATGACCAACTTGAGCCTGAGCAGGAGAAAGCTATAGAGCAAAATCTGCTTGAGCTTTCCCGCTTTTTTTTGGATGTCGGCGATTTCGTTAACTTGCGGAAGATTCACACTAACTGGTCTAAATGTCTTTACAGCGGAAAATCCGCTATTGACATTCTCAACGAGAAAGTTCTTTCCAGCCAGGCTCAGCCAACCTTTATGTCAGAGGTATTGGATGGGATTGATCTTTGGGGCGAGGAAAAATATCAAGAGATTGCCGACTACATTATTTCTATCGGGGAGCCTTACTGCGAACCGGTTATTGAATATCTGGGATTGGCTCCAACCGAGTCCGAACAACAGCTCTGGATAGAGATTCTGGAAAAAATTGGTGGCGATGCGCAACAGATGATTATAGAATCCCTTGATGATGAGCGTTGGGAGCTGGTACGCAACCTTCTGATTATCCTGGGAAAGGATCTGGATCCTAAAAACCTGAAAGCAATCCATAAGCTTATCGCACACCCCCACCCGAGGGTACGCCTTGAAGTGACACGCATCCTGTTTTCCTGTAACCCTGCCACAGCCAACCGACAGCTATTGAATGAGTTAAACAGTGAAGACCCCGAAGCTCAGTCTGCGGCCATTCAGATAGCTGATCTCAGTCGGGACCCAAACGTACTTTCTATTCTCCATAAACAGCTTGGGGAGCCAATAGAGAGCGATATTGATCTGGAGTTAAGAACAGAGGCGGTTAAGACCCTGACCCGAATCGGCAACAAGGATAGTTTACCAGTCTTACGGCGGATACTACAAAAACAAGGGCTCCTGGTTTCACGTCGGGTCAAGCAACTACAGGTAGAAATCATCCAGAACCTGTTTTTTTTCCCCGGCACCTCGGCTAAAAAGCTACTGAAGGAACTGGCAAACGGCAAATACAAACAACAGGTCGAACTGGCAATGGAACAACGGCGGGAGTTTTTAAGGGGGAGACAATGATCAAACAGCAAGATGAACACCTGCAAAAGTTCATCAGACTGGTGACGACTGCGGCAGCAAATGTTGCCTTATACCACCCGGAACATCGTCTGGTTTTACGCTTGAACAAGCGAGCCTTAAATGAGCTTCGACTCCTGTCTAATATCTATGGCGACATTACCCTCAAAGTTGTTGATGAACGGCTGATCTTCGCCAATGAGCCGATTGCAGAAAACCTGGCGATTGAGAGGTTCCTGGGAGCAATGACCAAAAACGGCATCAGCCACCTACAGATAGAACCTGATGTCGGTGCCGAAGAGCTCCTCAACCTGATTAATATTTTCAGCAAAGCACCAGATAGACAGATAGAGATTAAGGGGAGTGAAAATATCCACTTTGGACAGGTGGAGATACGCTACAAAGATCAGAGTACCGCGCAACTCAGTGGATTGAATCTGGCAGGGATTGCCGATTGTGAAGCCGATCAATTCATGGAGATCTACCAGACCATCCGGAAAAAGAAAAAACTGGAGATGTCGGGAATCAATAACATTGTTAACGGCTTTGTTGACGTATTTAACACCCAAAGCGATGCCTTCCTGGCCCTTGCCCCGCTGCGCTCGATGGATGAATATACCTACACCCATTCAACCAATATCTGCATGCTCAATCTGGCCCAGGCAAAAGTCCTGGGAATTGAAGGGCAACTGCTTAACGACATTGGCATTGCCGCCATGTTGCACGATGTTGGTAAGATGTTTATCTCCCCCGATATCCTTGGCAAACCTGCTAAACTGAATGAAGAAGAATGGCAAATCATGCAACAGCACCCGCGCATGGGGGCTGAATATCTGCTCAACTCTCCCGGAGTTCCACGATTGGCCGTTGTGACAGCCTATGAGCACCATATGCGCTATGACAATACCGGCTACCCACAACAAAAACGCCCCTGGCAACCACATATCTGTTCCTATATGACTGCAATTTCAGATACCTACGATGCCATGCGAACTCATCGAACCTATGAAAAATCCCTGGATACAGATCAGATTATCTCGATCATGCTTGATCTTGCCGGGAGTGTCCTCCACCCCCAACTCACTTACAGTTTTCTCCAGATTCTCAGCGATGTGGATAAAAGCGCTGAAACCGATAACAGTAACGATGCACCAATCACGCAGGAACAACCCACTAGCAACACTGATCACCCTGACGCTATACAGTCGCCAACCGATAAGATGTGATCCTTATCAACGTGGACAAAATCAAATCCTCCCCCTGAACCGATTTAATATTGAATTTTAAAAGGATAATGTATGAGTGAAGATACAAAAAAAATCATCTATTCGATGATGCGGGTCAGTAAAAGTTATAACAAACAGCCGATCATCAAGGATATCTCCCTCTCCTACTTTTATGGCGCAAAGATCGGGGTACTGGGGTTGAACGGCTCAGGAAAATCGACACTGCTGCGGATCATGGCAGGGGTTGATAAAGAATTTAACGGAGAAGCGGCTTTATCAGACGGCTACAGTGTTGGCTATCTGGAACAGGAACCGCAGCTGGATGGGGAAAAAACTGTCCGGGAAGTGGTCCAAGAGGGGGTTCAGGAGATCGTCGACCTGCTGGCAGAGTTTGAAGAGATCAACAATGCCTTTGCTGATCCCGACTGTGATATGGACGAACTCCTCGCCCGACAGGCCGAGGTGCAGGACAAGCTTGATGCTGCCGATGCCTGGGAGCTTGACTCCCGACTGGAACTTGCTGAAGAAGCGTTACGCTGCCCGCCACCGGAAACCCGGATCAACATCCTCTCCGGCGGTGAAAAACGGCGGGTTGCCCTATGTCGGTTACTCCTCCAAAAACCCGACATTCTCCTCCTCGATGAGCCGACCAACCATCTCGATGCAGAAACCGTAGCCTGGCTGGAACAGCACCTACAGCGTTATCCCGGCACCGTCATTGCCGTCACCCACGATCGATATTTTCTCGATAACGTTGCCGGTTGGATCCTTGAACTCGACCGCGGCCACGGAATTCCGTGGAAAGGAAACTATTCGAGCTGGCTGGAGCAGAAGCAGGAACGGCTGAGAAAAGAAGAAAAATCAGAAAGCAAACGGCAGCAGACATTGCAGCGTGAGCTGGAGTGGATCCGCATGTCCCCCAAGGGACGCCACGCAAAATCGCAGTCACGGATCAAATCTTACGAGCAACTGCTCGGAAATGCCGGACTGGAAAAAGAAAAAACTTTGGAACTTTACATCCCACCGGGTCCCCGTTTAGGTGGAATCGTTGTTGAAGCCAAGGAGATCAGCAAAGGGTTCGCTGACCG
>JAOZQF010000064.1:0-5358 GCA_029932345.1 Desulfuromusa sp.
ATCAGGTCAATGCAATTGACGAACTGATCAATGATTTTAACGACCGGGTTGGATTGCTGTAGAGGTCAGTCCGATGTGATCGGTATCCCCTCCCCCTTGGGGAGAAGGAATATATACAAAAAATAGATGGAGAAAAATATGTCCACGTCATTAATTGAAGAAAAGATCAGACAACTTGCCCAACTCGATTCCACCGGAATGTATCTGGATGATTTTCTACTCACCTGGGACCGGACGGACGATGAGATCGCCGCTGTCTACAAGGTTGTGGAAATTCTGATGGAGCTGCGCAAGAACAATATTTCCCCCAAGGTTTTCGACAGCGGGCTGGCTGTCTCACTGTTCCGCGATAACTCCACCCGAACCCGGTTCAGCTTTTCCAGTGCCGCCAATCTGCTTGGATTGACGGTTCAGGATCTGGATGAAGGGAAATCGCAGATTGCCCATGGCGAAACTGTACGAGAAACTGCCAACATGGTTTCGTTCATGGCCGATGTGATCGGTATCCGCGACGACATGTATATCGGCAAGGGGAACGCCTACATGCGTGAGGTTGCCGCATCGGTCGAGCAGGGCTATAAAGCCGGCATCCTTGAGCAGCGGCCGACTCTGGTCAATTTGCAGTGCGATATCGACCATCCGACTCAGTCGATGGCTGATGCCATGCATCTGATCCAACATTTCGGTGGGCTGGAAAATCTTAAGGGGAAAAAAATTGCCATGTCCTGGGCTTACTCCCCTTCCTACGGCAAACCATTATCGGTACCACAAGGGATTATTGGCTTGATGACCCGGTTCGGCATGGATGTCACGCTGGCCCATCCAGAAGGTTATGAAGTGATGCCGGAAGTTGAAGCAGTGGCGCGGCGAAATGCCGAAGCTTCGGGTGGATCGTTCACCAAAACCGGTTCGATGGCTGAAGCATTCAAAGATGCGGATATCGTCTATCCGAAAAGCTGGGCACCATTCAATGCCATGGAAAAGCGGACTGTCCTTTACGGCGACAATGACATGGATGGAATCAAATCGCTTGAGCAGGAGTTGCTCGCCCAAAATGCTAACTTTAAGGATTGGGAGTGCACGGAAGAGCTGATGGCACTGACCAAAGAGAAGAGTGCACTCTACATGCACTGCCTGCCGGCAGATATCACCGGAGTCAGCTGTGAGCAGGGTGAAGTCGCCGCCTCAGTTTTTGATCGCTATCGTGATCCATTATACTTTGAAGCCAGTTACAAACCTTATGTCATTGCTGCGATGATGATGATGGCTAAGTTTGAAAATCCGGCGGAGAAACTGACCCAAATCCTGCAACGAAATAAGCAGCGGATTTTTTAAGGTTTTTTTTGAGTACTGATTGATTGTTAAGCGGACGCTTAGAAAACCAGGAGATGAGACAGATTCCATTTTACTTGTTTTTTTTATTGAGACCGATTAATATCGAAAAACGATAATTACAATAAATAGCGAATAGCTATCTACCGAAAGGGCAAAACCGGAGTAATCCGGTGACGCAAAGCCACGGGTCCTCAACTTAAGGATAGCCGGGTTGCCGAAGAAGATTCAGAGTGCTTCTTCAAGCCTTTTGTTAATAATGACTTGAGAAAAGCTCACTTCGGCGACGGAGTGGGTTTTTTTTATGATTATTGTGAAATGATACGCTACAGATTTATGGAATGACAGTACCAGAAAAGGTACTGAAAAAAGACAGTAATTTGTCTCCGAAAGGGCAAAGCCGGAGTAATCCGGTGACGCAAAACCACGGGTCCTTAACTCAAGGATAGCCGGGTTGCCGAAGAGAATGCAGTGCATTTTCCCAAGGACCCCGGTCTTTTTTTATGATGCGCTCATCTCCGGCACTGGTGGTGAGCGCATTTTTTGTCCGATCACTCACGAAAGGGCAACGGGGAAAATGAAAAAGTTAATAGGTATAAAAAACAGTTTATCAGCGGTTTGCTCCCACCAACATTCTGGAATAAAACCCGATCCCTCCAAACGTACCCGCAATGCCTTGGGGTTTACCTTAGTTGAAGTCCTGGTCGCATTAACTATTTTTTCCATTGGAATCTTAGCGGTTGCAGGAATGCAGATCACCGCAATCAAGGTGAACTCTTCTTCCAATACTCGATCCGTACAAACAGACGTTACCGCCAGCATATTAGCAGAAATCCTGACTTGGCCGGTGAGTAGCTTTTCGGACGAGACTGATACCCCCTGGACTTTTAACGCTGGCAACGAAACTGTTTTGTCCGGGGGAACTTACTCCGCCAATTACTCTATTGATGTCGATTATAACGGTGTTGATAATTTGATATTAGTTGAAGTTGATGTTCAACAAACCAATGGTTTACGGCGAACATATTCAGCCACGGGGTTCAAGAGAGGAATATGATTAAAAAATATCTTTCAAACAATCATCAAGGGTTTACCCTCGTTGAACTACTGTTTGCCATGCTTATTCTCAGCATAGTGGCGGCGGCAACGCTCACTATTTTCACTAATACCCAAAAAACTGCCAATACTCAGGATGAGGTGGTTAAAGCACAGCAGAACTTAAAAGTTGCCATGAATTTTTTAACCAAAGATATTCAAATGGCCGGTTTTTTAGTCCCGGCAACGACTGCGGCGATTGAAACCACGCCAAACAATCTTTCCGGGGGACAAATACTGACTTTGACAACGGCAACAATAAGTCAGGATGTGGCACGTCTGGTTTCTCCAACCACGGTTGTGAACACCCCTGGAGTATATTTCAGCTTTACCCTGGCCACTGCTGAGATGGTCAATCTTTTTTCTGCTGGCGACACCGTGCGCTTGATCAGAAGCCCGGATCATGAGCAGCGAATCGATAGCCTTTTTATCGTCGGAACGTCGCCTACGGCAACCACATTGAACATAAAAGGATTCACCGCAAATATAATTTATACCGAAGCTGATTTACTGGTTAAAACAGCAAGCGGAAATCCTGCCCGAATCGACTACGACTTGAACAATAATGAGTTACGCAGAAGCATTGATGGAGCTGCTCCTCAAACCATAGCTAAGGATATATCTGCTGTCGATTTAGAATATGTAACGGATTCAGGAAAAGTCATTGCCGTTCGTGTGACGCTCACCGGAACCGCTTTTAATTTCAAACAAAAAGCCAATAAAAACAGACAATTAATTAAACTTATTTCTCTAAAAAATGACTAGGGATACGAGCGATATGAATAAAAAAATTGAATCTGAAGATGTTATCTACTCAGGCTGTAATTTGAATCAAAAGAGGGTCAATCCACTAGGAAATGAAAATGGATTTGCCTTGATTCTGGTTATCTCCGTGTTAGCGATCATGAGCCTTCTTGGGGTCATGGCATTGAACACCGCCACGTCAGAGACAGGAATATCTCGTAATTACAGAACCTCACAAATAGCTTTTGATTCAGCACAAAGAGCGGTCGAATATGCGGCGACAAACGGCAATATCTACACCAGCCTCGGTCCAGCCTCAGCTGCATATGATTTGGATGACAATGATGGGGATGGCAACGATGGGGATGACACCGATGAGGTTAATATCAAAGGTGGGACCAACTGGGGCTTAGAGGGAACAGACAATTATGTGGCGTATCAAATGTCGTCGGGATTACCGCCAGGAAGTGGTTCAGATCCAACTTATTTTGCAGCTCGCTACTATATAGTAAATGTCACTGGAGGGGGGCCGAATAACTCACTGGCCCGGGTAGAGTCACAAATCGGAAGAATTGTTCCGAAGTAGGAGAAACTCAAATGGCTAAGTTAATAAAAATAACAACCACTTACTGCATCTTCTTTATTTTCCTCACCCCCTGGGCGATAGCTGATACTTATATCGGCGATACGGCTATTTACAGTACCGTTTCTGCTACCTCTCCAAAACCCAATATCATGTTTATCATTGATAACACCCAGCCGATGCAGCAGCAGGGGTCAAGAGACCTTTATGACTCAGATCATGTTTACGAAGGGACTGGGACGACAATCTCACCAGCCCCCTATGAGCCATTGTCTGTTTATCAATTGGTTGCTGCAACCGGTGGTGTCATTAATTATTCCAAGGTCATAGACAGCGTAGAAGATATTGATGGATGCGCCATGGCTTACGATTCTTTAACCGTAAACGGTTCTTTTTTTGGTCCACTTAAGGCCAAAAAAGGAGACTGCTCTTCCCCTTCTAATAACAGCTTCTTTCTCGGCAACCAGCTGAACTACATCGTGACCACTCCTGCAGGTGTCGGTAGTTGGCAAGCAAGTAGCGCTTTTATATCGGGCGACGCAGTTGATGTTGGTGGAACAATTTATGAGTGCGTTGGGATTACTGGAAGTGGACTGACTGGAGCCGCTGCACCGACGTGGCCAACCATCCCGGGGGCAACTGTCATAGATAATCAGGTGACCTGGACGATGACCGCTGATTTGTTGAGCATGGTTCAGTCAACGGTAAAACAGGTCGCTGACGCGGTGAGTGAAAGTGTAAAAATTGGCCTGATGACATTCAGTGACAACGGTCGAGGGGGGCAGTTAGAGGCACCGGTCAGGGATGCTGGACAGGTGATCGCCAGAACCAACCTCGATGCGTTTGATGCTGCAATAGATGCACTCACTCTTATCCCGGGAAATTCAACCCAGCCGACCAATGAAATGCTCTGGGATGCGGGTTTATATTTTCAAGGTCCCTCTGATTTTAGTGATACCCACAAACGTATCGGAACTATCGAGGCAGGTGACTCAACTTACACCAGCCCCATAGAGGAAAGTTGCCAAAAGAATTATATTATTCTTTTAACCACAGGCAGCCAGGATAACGATGTTATCTTGAAGAGTTCTGATATTGCCAATATCGTTGCTTCCACAGGAGTTGGTGATGCCGATGGAATCTACGTTGATGACGTAGCAAAGTACCTCAATTCTCCCGCTGAAACCGGAACACAGGGAATTGGAGATCTGGTTAACGGCTTAACGTCCAATATCGAGGGGATCCAGACCCATATTATCCAATTGTTGACCGCTAAAGTTGATCGCTTGGAAGCCGCCGCCGGGGTTGGTGGTGGTAACTATTTTAATATAACCAACAATGCTGAATTACTGAATGCCATCCAGGAATCTCTTGCCGAAATCCTCCTGGAAACAGATACGGCATTTGTCGCACCCGTGGTCCCTACCAGTCCTGACAACAGAACCTTCAGTGGTCAAAGAATCTATTTAGGGTTCTTTTATCCCCATAATGATGAGCCCTGGCATGGGAATTTAAAAAAGTTTGGAATTAATAATTCAGGTCAAATTATAGATGCAAATGGAAATTCAGCGACCAATCCAGACGGAAGCTTTAAAGATGTTCTC
>JAOZQF010000064.1:5458-10347 GCA_029932345.1 Desulfuromusa sp.
AATACAATTTATGTTGGCGCCAATGATGGAATGTTACATGCATTCAGAGACTGTGATGGCGAAGAACGATGGGCATTTATCCCCCCTGAATTCCTCCCTAGAATGAAAGATATCAGGGGGAATAAACATCCTTATTTTGTTGATGGATCTCCCGTTAGTTATACTTACGACGCCGACAGAGATGGCAATATTGAAGCGGCTGATGGCGATAAAGTCGTCTTGTTGTTTGGGATGAGGCGTGGTGGAGACGCCTATTATGCACTTGATGTAACAGACCCGGATGTTCCCAAATATCTCTGGAAGATCGACAGTAGCCAGGCTGATTTTGCAGAATTAGGGCAAACCTGGAGTACCCCTAACTTTGGTCTGGTAAAAAATAGTTCTGGAGATGTTGTCCTCGCGGCTTTTGTGGGCGGAGGATATGACAACCTGAATGAAGATGGTCGATTCGGAAACACCCAGGGGTTTACCAATAGCGACGTTTCTCCCCCTACAGCAGATGCTGGCCACGTAACTTCTACCGCAACAGTCACACCAACCAAAGATGGAACAACTCCGGTCACGAACAACCCCAAAGGAAGGGGTATCTATGCATTTGAAGTTGCAACCATAGGAGCTGGAGGGGTACCGACAATTGCAACTTCGGCAACTAAAGTTTGGGATTTTGTCTATGGAGAGGCTAGTCATACCTATAACTCCACAAGGTTAACCCACTCTTTTCCCACTGACATCACGGTGCTGGATACCGACTATGATGGCTTTGTTGATCGACTCTATGCTGGAGATACAGGTGGACAGATGTGGCGCTTCGGTCAATACGGCGCAGGTGGAGATTCTTTAAGGCCATATTCCAATCCCGTCATCACTGATTGGATTGGTAAAAGAATTTTCTCTGCCAACGAAAATGGGGATGGAACAACAGGGAGGAAAATTTTCTACCGCCCTTCTGTCACACTACAAATAGGGGGGATTATCAATCTCTATTTTGGCACCGGGGACAGAGCACACCCATTGAACAAGAATGTTGTTGATCGAATGTACGCAATTTTTGATCGAAATCAAGTCACTCCTGAGGAGATCGATGCAGATAATATTATTGATGTTACTGATAATTTACTCCAGGAAGATTCAACAAGCGCAGCAGATATACAGGCGCTATTAACTTCTCTACAGGCAGGATCTCTCCTCTCTGGTGGGCCAGTTTCAGATAATTTCGGCTGGCAGATCAATCTTGATGAAACGGGACATGATGGCGAAAAAGTTCTTGCCCCTACTTTGGCATTTAATAAAGTCGCCTATTATTCAACCTACTCTCCGGGAGGCTTGAGTATGGATCCTTGCCTCCCTGGAAACCTGGGGACTTCCAGGTTATACGCCGTTGATTATTTGACCGGAGAGGCGGTGCTCAATTTCAATAATCCGGCCAACAATGGCGCTGCAAACAATGACGTTGAGTCGACAGCAAATAATAACCGGGCTGACGATGATGCTGGAAATGTTTTGAGAAAAGAGGATCGTTCTATTGACCTTGGAGTTGGAATTCCTTCAGGAGTCGTGGTGCTGTTACCACCGTCGGGCGAAGTAAAACTCCTGATTGGTTCCGGTGGCGGAATCAGATCCGTAGATCCAGTTCTTGGTGGAACCGTTTACCCAATTTATTGGCGATCATATTGAGTAACGGAAATATAAAGTATTTTACCTATAAAAATTGGAGGTTGAAATGTCATTAAATAACCAGCATGGTTTCACATTATTGGAAACTTTAATTGTCATTACTATTATTACCATCATGTCAGCAATTGCTCTCCCATCATTCAGTTTCTGGAGAGAAAGCTCGCTGGACAAAAGTGTTGCCAGAGAAATTCTTTACGGTTTAAGAACGGCCAGAAGTTTGGCGATAAGTCAAAACAGAAATATTACAGCAACTATAGATCTGGATAATCATCAACTCAGCTACGATACCACAACTCTAAACTTTCCAGATCAGATCAAAATTGAATCGGACGACATGATAACAAGCCTGGTTGATTCAGGAACCAGGTCAGTAATTTTCCAACCTCAAGGCAGCTGTGATTCCACACTGTTTATCCGAGTGAATGAAAACCCACAATTAACGGTCCAGCTTGACTTAACCGGCATATCCAGTCTGTAGTCGATGTTGCGGTCGCCATTCAGATCTGAAATATTTCAGGTGTTCTCCTGAATGGCGCCAGTTTAAGCTTATCTGGTCATCCACTTCGCTCAAGTTCTGAGCAACTTAAATTTTCAAGACCAGCCTCCCCCTTTTCCTAAGGGGGAAAATACTTGACCACTACAGTTCATCTCAGAATACCCTTTAGAAAAAAATATTTAGTTGCAAAGTGTTTGCATCGAATCGGGCCCCCTTGCCATAATTATTTGAATCAGTTAGTTTCATGGATCATTTTTGTTTGAAAAAATCTACCCATGTGAGGCGCTATCAGTGAGAAAAGATTTAAAGAAATTTATTATTTATGCGATTTTTGTTTTTATTACTGGCTTTTCAGCCTACTTCTACTATGGATACTACCAGTCGTCTCAATATGATGGCACCGTGATTCCCTATATCCAGGAGGTTTTACCTGAAATATCAACCTGGGATCCAGAAATCGTTAAGCAATATCTGGCGCCAGCTGTTTTGAGAACCGTTACGGATGAAGACCTGACAAAGATTATGGGAGCCTTGGCTAAAATAGGAGAGCTTCAAAGTATTGGGGAGGTGAAGTTTAAAAAGAAGGCGACTGGTGGAGCAGGTGATCTGGTGCAACAGCCGGTTATCACTTATACCGTGACGGCTCAATATTCAACGGGAGAAGCCATTGTAACTCTCAGCCTGCTTGATAAAGGGGGCTCTTATGATGTTTTCCACTTCAATTTTAAGTCGGATGCGCTGTTTAAATAATTATTACGGTTATCAATTCTCTTGGTAGAACCTGGAGAAAGGGGCTCGGTGACAATCTGCCGGCCCCTTTCTTTGTGATTCAACCTATTTCGGCAGTGGCACAACAAACACGGGCCAGGTTGATTTTTTCAGAACTTTTTCCGCAACACTGCCGAGAAAAGCTTGTTCTATTATCCCTTTCCCATGGGTTCCCATAACAATCAGGTCAACATCCAAACGTTTCGCAGTCTCAAGAATTTTGATAACCGGATGGCCGACAGCAACTTCTGTTCCGGCAAAACGGGCTAAATCTTCAGGGAAATTTGCTAGCTCTTTTTTCGCAAAATCATCTATTTCCTGCTCCATTTCTTTTCTGGCTTTTTCCATATTATTTTGCTCAAGTTCTTTCAGCTGCTTCTCTCCCAGCATTGAAGAGATGTAATTACGCATGGTCGAGTCAACCTGAGGGAGGACATGGAGCAGATAAATTTTTGCATCATTGCGGCGCCCAAGCATAACTGCATGTTTAAATGCAAATTCTGAATTGGGGGTCAAGTCGGTAGTTACAAGAATTTTGTTGTAAAATGGCAGCATAATGGTACCTCTATCTGAAAAAGGGTTGATAAATCTTACCTGAATTATAACGTAAACTTTGCCGAATGCATTTACTTATCTACGGCAACATTCTACGATGAAATTTCTTCTATATTGAACTACTTTACCAGGTTATAAACAATGCAAAAAAAATGTAAGCATATCACCAGCTCTGAGACCCCGCCTATTTTACAGCAGAGAGCAGCTATTGTTGATATTCGCCGCCCTGAAGAGTGGCAACTGACTGGAACTGTTGCTGATAGTATTCTGTTAACCTTTTTTGATGCGGAAGGGAACAGTGATCCCGAAGGGTGGTTGCAGCAGCTTAACCAGCAGGTTGCTGCTGATGTACCATTAGTGCTGATCTGACGAACCGGACGGCGGACCAGTCTGGTTTGCGAATATTTGGTCGAAGTAACCTCTCGGAAGGATGTTTATAATGTCTCTGATGGAATTTTTGGCTGGCTGGCAGCGGATCTTCCAGTTGTCGGTGGCATCTACCCATAAGGTTCTCCTCTTTCATTATGATTAATGTCCTGCTGCTCCAGCCTCCGGCTCTCATACCTTCTGAACCTCCACTCTCTCTGGCAATCCTTTCCTCCGCCCTATTTCAGGCGGGGATCAGTAGTGAAGTTATTGATACCAATCTGGATGCCTATCTCTATCTGCTGAATGACAACCGACTGACTGAACTTGCGGGAGAGAATCCGAAGACCTCCATTCGCCGGGCATTGAAACATCTTCGGCAATCCCTCAACCTGCTGCGTTCACCCGAGGGGAAAAAATCTTTTCCCCGCTACAGCACCGCGGTTCGCTATCTGAATCTGTTGCTGAGTCTCTGGTCTGATAACAATGAAAATGAACGGCTGACTCTCGGAGATTATCAACATAAAGGGTATTCAGTTTTCAACCCGGACGACTTGGCTCTTTTCGGAAGTGGAGATGTCCATACCCTGTTTCACCCCTATTTTCAGGATGAATTACTGCCCCGAATCGAGGCACATCAACCACAGATAGTCGCTATCTCGATCAATTATCTGCACCAGGTTTTCCCCGCATTTGAATTAGCTGGATTGTTGCGACGACAATTCCCCGATTTAGAGCTGGTAGCCGGGGGAGGATTGGTCACATCGTGGCAGGAACCGTTGCTGGCGCAGAACCTCACTTTGCCCCCTTTTGACCGGTTGATTTTCGGGCCGGGAGAGGCATCTCTTGTCGCCCTGGCAAAAAGTTCTGCCTCGAATCAATATTATCTGTCCGACGTCTCAGACATAGGCTTTGTTCCCGATTTTTCATTTGCCGAGTTCAATCGATACTTCAGCCCAGAACCGGTATTGCCAATCAGTGCCTCGCGGGGTTGCTATTGGCAGAAATGTCTATTTTGCCCCGAAGCAAC
>JAOZQF010000226.1 GCA_029932345.1 Desulfuromusa sp.
TCAGAGAGAGATTGATCAAAGAGGAGATTGCGAATTTCGGTATAGTTGATGATTCCGACAAAGTTTTGATCATCATCGACAACCGGAAAACGATCATAGCGACTGTGGGCAATAATGTTCAGCAGCTCTTGAAAGGGTGTTCCGTGATGAATTGTCTCAACATTGTGCCGCATGACATGGCGAACCAGGATGTCACCTGGATTTTCCAGCTTGTGTCCAGCCGGAAGCCCAAGGTTGTTGCGAAAATGACTGGCAACGCTATGCAGCCCTTCCATCCCACTTTGTGGTCCCCGCTTACGTAATAAAGAAAGGAGTGGTACCTCCCCGGCTCTGACCAATCCACAGCGAACTGCCAGCGGTCCGATCAACTCAAAGATCACCACCGAACCAAGAATTATTGTTTCGACCAGTTGCCCCCCTTCCGGCCATTGCTTGGATAGGGTTGCTGCCAGTCCGATAGCCATTCCTGCCTGAGCGAGCAGAGTCATGCCGACCCAGGTTTGTTCTGCTTGACCAAATTGTCCCAAGCGGGCACCGAGAGAGGCCCCGGCCAGCTTTCCGCAGGTTCTGGCAAGAACATAAGTGCCACCGAGCAGGCCAATATGGGCCAGAGTATCAATATGGAGATTTGCTCCGGCGAGGACAAAAAATACCACGTAAAGGGGGTAGTCCACTTCGTTGAGAGCTTTGACCAGACGGTTCCAACGCGGGGAACTGTCGGCTAAAATCATCCCCAAAGCCATACAGGAGAGGAGTGGCTCCAGACCAATTGCACGGCTGATGACGGCAACCGCGGTGACACCACCGAGTAGCAGAAGCTTATGTTCGCTGGGCAGTTCCATCCGTTGTGCCCAGAGCGACATGATGAGACCGAAAGAGCCACCCAACAGCAAGGGGGCGCTCAGTTGATAAAAAATTGAGATGAAACTGCCGCTGGGGGTGACCAGCAATTGTGCTGCAATAGTGAAGGCAAAGACAGAAAACAGGTTATTCAGACTAACCAAGGTCAATACCAGCCGGGTAATTGGTCCTTCAGCCTCATATTCACGCACCACCATTAAAGTGGCTGCCGGAGCGGTAGCGATACTGATGGTTCCAGTAAATACACCGAACAGCAGAGAAGACTGGCCAAGGCTCCAACCGGTGATGATATGCATCAACATGAACTGGTTAACGACAAAGATGGAAATTCCAACCAGCAGACCGGTAAGAATCGCTTCAGTTGCAGAAAAGATGAAAATACGCTGCTTCCAGCGGCGCAGATTTTCGGTCCGTAATTGCCCGCCAATATTCATCAGGATCAATGCCAGAGCGATATCTGAAATCAGTCGCAGCTCATTCAGCGCTTCGGCAGCGACCAGCTTTGGAAGGTTAAAAAAATCAGCAAATGAGGGACCAATTAATAACCCGGCCAGTAGATAACCGGTGACACGGGGAATCCGCAAGAATGCGGCCACCCGACCGCCAATCAGAGAGGCGATTAAGATAATTGCCAGAGCGGAAATTATTTGAAAAGAATCTGTAGGCATGGCGATCCAATATCGGTGGCAGATCTTGAGTTACTCTCTGACAACCTTTTCTCAATGATGACATGTTTTGATATTGTTGCTGTTTTCTGTTTAGATGGTCTTCATGATATCATGTTTGTCAGCAAATAGTGTTGGAAATGACCTCGTTGAGTTGTTACTGTTGGCAGAGCTATTAACTGAATCAGGTATTAAACAAAGGTGAAATAATGGAGGAAAGAACTTCAGTCTCTCTTTGCTGTGTTGGAACCGGGGATGCTTTCGGCAGTGGTGGCCGCTTGAATAGCTGTTTTCACCTCAGTTTTCCAGCTGGGCAGCTGTTGCTTGATTGTGGTTGTTCCTCTCTGATTGGTCTGCAACGTTGCGGGATTGCTCCTGCTGAGATTGATACTGTTGTTATCAGCCATCTTCATGGCGATCATTTTGGTGGAATTCCCTATCTGTTACTGGAAGGAAAGTACGTTAGCCTGCGTACCAGACCATTGACCCTGATCGGGCCTCCGGGATTACAACAACGAGTCGAAGCTGCAGTAGAAATCCTCTACCCGGGAGTTCTCGGTAAGGAGTTTAACTTTCCAATTGAATATCAGCTGCTTGAGCCAAAAAAAATCTTGCAGGTAAATTCAGCTGCAATTGGCTGTTTTCAGGTCAAGCATGGTAGCTGTCAACATGCCTACGGGTTGCGGGTTGAAGTTGCGGGAAAAGTTATCAGTTATACGGGTGATACCGAGTGGACTGATAATCTGTTTCCACTGGCGCAAGGGAGTGATGTTCTCATTGCCGAATGCGTTGCTTATGATCAGCCGGTCCCTTCGCATCTGGATTATTTAACGCTACTGCAAAAGCGAGAGCAGTTAGACTGTCAACGATTACTATTGACCCACATGGGTCCGGCGATGCTTGCACAGATCGGCCAATTAGAATTGGAAACTCTTGCTGACGGGGATATAATACTCATCTAGCAGGCCGTTGAAAAACTATCTGCGTTGCGATTGCTGTGTTGAAAATTGCCTCAAAATGCTCATTTACTGGATGTAAACTGCGCTTTTTCGACAATTTTCGCCTTGCACTCAAGCCCTCGAAAACGTTTTTCAACACCCTGCCAGCGGGTGGACTTATCAGCATAAATGG
>JAOZQF010000227.1 GCA_029932345.1 Desulfuromusa sp.
CATTCGTTGTTGGTTATGAGACCTATGCTTTAGAGTTAGTCGAAGTTCAAGAGGTTGTTGAAAACCAGACGGTCCACCCGTTTCTCGGCTCTCCCGAAATCGTTGCGGGAGCGATCAACTTTCATGGGCAGATTGTCCCGGTTATTGACCTGGCACAGTTGCTTAATTTCTCCCCTGAAAAAATTGGACAACGGTTGATTGTGCTGATCAATCAACGTGGTCCAATTGCATTAGGGGTGGACCAGGTGCAGGCAATTATCAATATTGAGATCGGTCCAGAGAATCAGATGCAGAACTATTCGGAGAGAAGTTTTATCAATGATGTTATCAACTGGCAAGGTAAGATGATCAGCTTGTTCGATCTTGACCAGTTACAGATAGAACTTGAGCAGCTCTGTTCGCAACCGGGAGGTTGAATTGCCAAAGCGAGTTCTGATCGTCGATGATGCTCTATTTATGCGGACCATGCTGCGCGACATATTCGAATTGGCGGGCTGGCAGATTGTTGCGGAAGCAAGTAATGGGGAACAGGCCATTTTAGAGTATAAAGCCCATCAACCCGATCTGGTCACTATGGATATTGTGATGCCGGAGATGGGGGGGATTGAGACCTTGAAAAAGATATTGCTAGATGACTCTGCTGCCCCAATTATTGTTTGTAGTGCTTTAGGGCAGGATAATTTGATCATCGAGGCGATCAACGCAGGGGCCAGAGATTTTATTGTCAAACCGTTTAAGAGTGCGCAGGTTCTGGAAGTTGCTGAGCGGGTTATCGCTGCATGAGTCAGGTTATGTTTTTCCGAGCAGGTCATGGTTAATGGATATAGATAATTTCAGAAAAATGTTTCTGGCCGAGGCTGCAGAACACCTTCAGTCGATGGTTGAGCTGTTACTGCAACTTGATTCTGATCCTGCGGATCAGGATGGTATTGATGCGTTGTTTCGCGCCGCCCATTCGATTAAAGGGATGGCGGCAACCATGGAACATCCTGAAACGACCCGGTTGGCTCACCATCTGGAAGATCATCTGGCGGATTGTCGTCAATCTGGACAGATCAGTGGGGTTGAGATTGACTGGCTTCTTGAAGCTGCCGATTTACTGGAATTATTGTTGGATGATATCCGCAATGAAAGGGGAGAACGGTGCGTTGACAGTTTTATTGCCAGTATTCCAAAATTTTCGGAAGGCAATGGCCGTGATAGAGGGGAGATTGACACCGCCGCTTTAACCGCCACCGGTCAAGGGCAACTCATTCAATTGCAGCTTCATCAGACCGTTGCCGCCCCGGGACCACGGTTTTTGGTATTGTTAAATCTCCTGGCTAAATCGGGGAGAGTTCTTGAGTCAACTCCCTCCACCGATAATCTCCTTCAGGGTGAGTCATCTCATCAGTTACTGGTACGGTTAGAGAGTGATCTTCCGCAGCAACAAATCCATCAGCAACTGCGGCAATACAGTGAATTAGAGTCGATCACCTTTCCTGATGAACCGGAGAAAAAACCCCCGTCTAAAAAACGTTCTTTTGATAAAACCGTGCGGGTCAGTACTGAGCTGCTCGATCATTTTATCAATCTTACCGGAGAACTGATTACCAACCGTTATCAGTTGCAAAGCGCCCTTAAACAGTCCAACTGGCAAGATCTGAACGAGGGGGTGGGGCAATTGACGCGGCTGGTGAAAAACCTTCACCATCAGGTGTTACAGGTACGGATGGTTTCGCTGGAAAGTCTGGCTGGACGTCTATCTCGAACCGTTCATGAGCTCTCCCGTCTCCATGATAAGGAGATTCAGTTGCACATAGAAGGTGCTGAAATTGAGCTGGATCGAGCTATTGTTGAAGGGTTGACCGATCCTCTTATTCACATGCTTCGTAATGCGGTTGATCATGGCATAGAACACAAAGGGACAATTTCTATCAAAGCTTGGCGGGAGAGGGATCTGGTGTTGATCCAGGTTGCCGATGATGGTCGTGGCATTGATCTGGAAAAAATCCGCCAGCGAGCACTTGAAATAGGTCTGATAAGTTCAATTCAGGCAAAATCTTTACGCGACTATGATCTCTACCAGATGATTTGTCAGCCGGGGTTTTCTACTGCTGAGGAGATCACTGAGACCTCCGGCCGTGGCGTCGGAATGGACGTGGTCAAAACGGCAGTGGAACATATTGGGGGGATTTTATCGATCGATTCAGTTGCTGGAGCAGGGACTCAAATAACCCTTAAAATGCCACTTTCCCTGGCAATTATCCGGGTTCTCATCGTCGAATGTGCGGGTGGTAGAATGGCGTTGCCAATCTCCCGGGTGGTGCAAACTATCGAAATTTCACCTGAAGAGGTTCAGAGTAGCGGCAAACAGTTGATGATTCAATATCAGGATGAACTATTGCCGATGCTCTCTTTGCGTAAAATAATGAAAGCTCCCAAGGGGGATCATCTTAGTTCGATTCCACTGGTGATTACGGAGGTTATGGGGCGTAAAGTTGGTTTAGTCGTCGACCGACTGATTGGGCAGCGTGAAGTTTTTGTCCAGCGCTTACCGTCCCCCTTTGATCAGATTCGTGGTTGTAGTGGCGGGACGATTTTAGGGGATGGACAGATTGTCTTCCTCCTTGACCTGCCGTCTCTGTTTGAACATCGCCGGGGATGA
>JAOZQF010000228.1 GCA_029932345.1 Desulfuromusa sp.
AAGTTGAAATAACACTGGTTCCGAGGAGCTGTTAGATGGAAAATCTGGTTCAAGAAGCCATCCAGAATGTAAACTTGCAGGCAATTATGCCGTCACTGGTACTCTGTGTTTTTGGCATGGGGATACTGATGGTCTCAGTTTTTTCCAAACGTGGAAGTACCACACACGTTGCCTGGCTGAGTATCGTTGCGCTGGTTGTAACGGGCTTTGTTGCATTGTCAGGTTGGAATAACCCACAAGCCGGATTTGCCGGAAGTGTCCTGTTTGATAACTTTGCAACATTCTTCAGTATGATCTGTCTCACTGCTGCCGGGCTGACCATTCTGATGTCTGATGACTATCTAAAACGAGAAGGTTACCCGGTCAGTGAATATTATCCACTGATTCTATTTACCACGGCGGGTGCCATGTGGATGGCTTCGGGAACTGATCTGATGACGATCTTTCTCGGGTTGGAAGTCCTGTCGGTTTCACTCTATGTGTTGGCTGGTTTCTTCCGCAATCAAACCCGTTCCAACGAAGCAGGATTGAAATATTTCTTTCTCGGAGCCTTCTCTACCGGCTTTCTCCTCTACGGTGTAGCACTCATCTATGGGGTGACCGGAACGACCAAGCTTGATGGAATTGCCGCCTATATTCTCAGCAATCCTAGTGCGGCTATGAACACCATGTTTATTGCCGGTGGATTGCTATTATTGGTTGGCTTTTTGTTCAAGATTGCTGCGGCACCGTTTCATATGTGGACTCCCGATGTCTATCAGGGAGCACCAACTCCGGTAACCGCATTCATGAGTGCCGGCCCTAAAGCCGCAGCATTTGCCGCTTTGATGAGAGTCACTATTATTGGTCTGGATGGTCTACAGTCTGAACTCACTTCACTGTTCTGGGTTCTGGCAGTATTGACCATGACGATTGGTAACTTCATCGCACTGAGTCAAAAAGATCTCAAACGGATGCTGGCATACTCTTCGATCTCCCATGCTGGTTATGCAATGGTCGGTTTAGTTGCCTGGAATCAAATCGGCTTGTCAGCGATCCTGTTCTACATGCTGGTTTATACATTCATGAATATGGGAGCATTTGCCGTTCTGATTCTGATCGGTAAAAAGGGCGAAGACAATCTGACCCTCGATGGTGTCGCTGGTCTTGGCTATAAAAAACCGGTATTAGGTATCGTTCTGACAATCTTCCTCTTCTCGCTGATGGGATTGCCACCAACAGCCGGGTTCACCGCTAAATTTTATATTTTTGCCGGTGCTATAGAGGCTGGATATATCTGGCTGGCGGTTCTGGGTGTTTTGAACTCAGCGGTCTCTCTCTACTACTATTTGCGGGTTATGGTGCAAATGTATTTCAGAGACCCCGAAGAGGATTTTGCCTGGGTTAAAATTAATACAGCAACGGTTATTTCAATAGGCATTTCCGTCATTGGTGTCCTCTATCTTGGAGTGTTCCCGAATGCTCTGATGAATCTGGCTAAATTAGCTGGATTTTAGTACACTGTACACTTTAACTCTTCGTATCTTGCTTGTTCTTTTACGTGTCAACTGCGTTGTGACTTCCGCTGTATAGCTCTGGCTATGCAGCGAAAATCACGCCTTGTTGATACGCAAAATCCCTACGCAATTTTACGAAGGTTTAAATGTACAGAGCACTAGAGAAAATATCGCATAATGCTTAAAAGCCCCTCTTGTGTTGAGGGGTTTTTTTTTGCCTTTTAAGAAATTGAATCGGTTACACTGCTGCTATGAATTTGCGGGAATACTTACAGCAAATAGAAGATCTGGGAGAACTCCAGATTGTTAAAACATCTGTTGATCCAAAGTTGGAGCTTGCAGCACTGTGTCGCCGGGAATTTTCCAAACCTCAGGGTGGGCATGCGCTATTATTTCAACAAGTCGTCGACTCTGAATATCCTGTTGTCGCAAATTTGTTTGGATCTGAACAAAGAGCCAGTCGATTACTCCACTCGGATTCATTTCACCATTTTTCTGAAAAATTGCAAAAATTATTGCAGCAGAAGTCTGGAAATGTCGCTGAACGGTTGCAGTCTTCTATAAAAAATGGTGGCGAACCATTGGCCGCCAAAGAGACAGAACTGCTGTCTATGCCTGACCTCGATCTGCTGAGTTTGCCTGCGATTAAAAGCTGGCCGGCTGAAGGGGGGAGTTATCTGACTCTGGCGATGGTGTTAACCCAACACCCACAAACAGGGGCTAGGAATCTTGGTTTATATCGGGCGCAGATTATCGATTCCAACCATCTGGCGGTAAACTTTGCCGCCGGTTCCGGTGCGGCGGAGCATCTGGCTGTAGCAGCAGAATCGGGAGGGGCGTTGCCGATCAGTTTAATCCTTGGGTCTGATCCGGCATTGTTCTGGGCCGCTGCAGCACCATTACCTGAGGGCTGTGATGAATTTGAATTCAGCCGTGCCCTGTTTGGTGCAGATATAAAATTTACTGCTGGGCTCAGTCAGCCATTGCCAGTTCCCGTGAACGCTGAAATGATTATTGAGGGGCAAATTCTGCCGGGGAAGATCGTAACTGAAGGGCCATTTGGAAATCATACCGGACAATATGTGACCCGTTCGGATTGTCCGATGATGCAGGTTACAGCGATCAGGCACCAGGCAAAAGCAAT
>JAOZQF010000065.1 GCA_029932345.1 Desulfuromusa sp.
GCATCAGTGCCTCTTCTACGGTATCAATAATCTGATCAATACGAATATCGGCAGCCGAACGGGCCAGCAGATAACCACCACCCGGTCCTCGTACGCTGTTGACAATGCCACCGCGGCGCATCTTGACAAACAGCTGTTCCAGATAATTCAGAGATATATGCTCCCGTTCAGAGATATTTTTGATCGAGACCGGCAGCCCTTCACTGGTCAAATTCAAGCTGACTAGCGCACGTACTGCATATTGAGCTTTTGTTGACATTCGCATCAGACTGTTTCCTCATCAGGTTCTGACTTTCTGTAGTGAGCCAGTTCCTGTTGTAATTCTTGCTGTTCTGCCTGCAATTGTTCAACCCGATCTTCAAGACGATGTAACTGGTCAAAAACACAACTGACTGCTTTGGCAACAGGATCGGGTAATTTACCGTGCTGCAGATCGACTCCGACCTGTTTTTCACCAGAGATAACAACCCGGCCCGGAATACCAACAACGGTGGCCGTTGCGGGAACCTCTTTAACGACAACCGAATTAGAACCAATCTTGCTGTCATCACCAACAGTGAACGGCCCGAGAATTTTTGCTCCGGAACCAATAACAATGTTGTTCCCCAAAGTTGGGTGTCGCTTCTCTTTAGCCCAGGAGGTTCCACCTAGAGTGACGCCGTGATAGATGGTGCAATTATCACCTATTTCGGCTGTTTCTCCGATGACAACCCCCATACCATGATCGATAAAAAAACCACGCCCGATCGTTGCGCCCGGATGGATCTCTATACCGGTTAAAAAGCGACCAAAGTGAGAAACTAAACGACCAAGAAATTTCTGTTGATGGATCCACAGCCAATGTGACAATCGGTAAAAATAGATCGCATGGAAGCCGGGGTAACAAAATATAATCTCAAACACGTTCCGCACCGCAGGATCACGCTCAAAGACCACTTTTAAATCTTCCTTGAGTTGAGAAAACATTGATCTTACCTCCTGATGTAACCACTATTATCGCACAGACTAATGCGTCATTGAAAGGGTCAACTATCACACACTCAATGTTATTTTATAACACCAAGCATTTCAATCCTGAACAGAATTATCATACCCGACTATTTCTGTCAATTATTTTAAAACATTTTAGTCAGGTATTCATGACAATCTATATAATTGTCTATATTGATCATGAGTAATCGATTGATCGAAAGAGAAATTCACCCATTTTTACCGTTGTTATCAGTCGACAAATGTAAAAAAATCTCCTATAATGCGCGAGATTTTGTAGCTTTCATGATTTTATTTATCCATTATCCACCCTTACAAGGAGTGAAAAGATGCCAGACTTCAAGTATCAGGACCCCATGCCACTCGGTGCCGACACAACCAAGTACAATAAAATCGAAGGTTCCGAAAAATTTGTCAGTGTTGTTAATTTTGATGGAAAAGACGTCCTTAAAGTTGACCCACAAGCTCTGACAGTTCTTTCAAACACGGCCATGCGGGATGTATCTTTCCTGCTTCGTCCTGCTCATAATGATCAGGTTGCTAAGATTCTCAGTGATCCAGAGGCATCTGAAAATGACAAGCTCGTAGCGATGGCATTCCTCCGCAATGCGGAAATCTCAGCAAACTTTGAACTTCCATTCTGCCAGGACACCGGCACCGCAACAATTGTCGCTAAAAAAGGGCAACAGGTCTGGACCGGCGGCAACGATGCCGAACGAATTTCTGAGGGTGTTTACAAAACTTATACCGAAGAAAATCTGCGCTACAGCCAGACAGTTGCTCTGGATATGTATAAAGAGAAGAACACCGGCACTAACCTGCCGGCTCAAATCGACCTGTATGCAACCGAAGGTGATGCCTACAAATTCCTGTTTATTGCCAAAGGTGGTGGTTCCGCTAACAAAACCATGCTTTTTCAGGAAACCAAAGCACTTCTCAACCCCGAAAAACTTGAAGAATTCCTTCTGCAGAAAATGAAAACAATCGGCACAGCAGCTTGCCCTCCCTACCACCTTGCATTTGTTATTGGTGGCACCTCGGCTGATGCCTGTTTGAAGACAGTCAAGCTCGCAACGGCTCATTATCTGGACGAGCTACCGACAGAAGGAAATGAACACGGTCAGGCTTTCCGCGATATTGAACTTGAGGCCAAAGTTCTCAAGTTGGCACAAGAGATCGGAATTGGCGCACAGTTTGGTGGCAAATATTTTGCTCATGATGTGCGGATTATTCGCCTGCCACGTCACGGTGCCTCCTGCCCGGTCGGTATGGCGGTCTCCTGCTCTGCAGACCGCAACATCAAAGCGAAGATCACCAAAGAGGGTCTCTTTATTGAAGAGATGGATCGCAATCCAGGCCGCCTGATTCCTGATGAGCTGCGCACCAAGAAAGGCGCTGCTACGGAAATCAATCTTGATCGTCCACTCAGCGAAGTTCTGGCCGACCTGACCAAACTGAAAGTTGGTGCACCACTTCGCCTCAACGGGACTATCGTCGTTGGTCGTGACATTGCCCACTCTAAATTCAAAGAGATCCTTGATAGTGGTAAACCATTACCAGACTATCTGAAAAAACATCCAATTTATTATGCTGGCCCGGCTAAGACGCCAGAAGGTAAAGCTTCCGGTTCTTTCGGTCCAACCACAGCAGGACGGATGGATAGCTATGTTGACCTGCTCCAGAGTAACGGCGGTTCAATGATCATGATTGCCAAAGGTAATCGTAGTCAGCAAGTGACCGACGCCTGTGCCAAGCATGGTGGCTTCTATCTTGGCTCAATTGGCGGTCCTGCTGCTGTTCTGGCTGAAGAAAATATCAAAAAAGTTGAATGTATCGACTTCCCGGAACTGGGAATGGAAGCTGTCTGGAAAATTGAAGTTGAAGATTTCCCGGCATTTATCCTGGTTGATGACAAAGGGAACGATTTCTTCAAGACCCTTGGCCTATAATTCAATTTTCTTCTAATTCCAACCCTAAAAGCCCCGGTTATTCTGCCGGGGCTTTTCTTTTTGGTGAAAATGGGTGATTATCTGAAACATCCAATAAATGAACATAAACGATTTATCAAAATGGATCTTCCATGTATATCAAACTCTACGAACGTACCGTTCTAAAGCACCCAATTATAACAATTCTCCTGGTTCTTGCTTTCGTCATCGGAGTTGGCAGCTATGCCAGAGACTTTCGGCTGGATGCTTCCGCCGACTCCCTGCTGTTGGAGAACGATCAGGATCTTAAATATTTCCGCTCCATCAATGCAAACTATGGCAGCGCAGAATTCCTGATCATCAGCTACTCACCAAAACACGATCTTTACGCCACCGAAACTTTGGATGATCTACGCAAGCTCCGCGACAGCCTGCTCAAGATTGAGCGGGTTCAATCGGTGCTCAGCATTCTCGATGTCCCTCTGATCGACAGCCCCCGTCTGACTCTGGGTGATCTAAAAAACGGGGTTCGCACTCTGGAAACACCCGGTATCGATATTGAACTTGTGCGTAAAGAATTTCACACCAGCCCATTTTATAAAAGTCTTCTGGTCAGTCCCGATGCCAGAACAACAGCTCTACAGGTGATCTTTGAGCAGGACAAGACCTACCATTCATTGTTGCAACAGAGAAACACTCTACGAGAAAAACGACTGACCACCTCGCTCACTACAGCAGAAGCTGAACAGCTTGAGCAAGTCAGTAAACTATTTGATGCCTATAGCCGTGATCTTGCAGAGCTGGAAGCTCTCGATATTGCTGAAATCCGCAGTATCATGAAACAACACCAGAACCAGGGCGAACTGTTCCTTGGCGGAGTCCCGATGATTGTCGCTGACATGATCAGTTTTATCCGCCACGATCTGACCTCTTTTGGCCTTGGGGTGCTGGTTTTTCTGGTGTCAATGTTGTTCCTGATCTTTCGTAAGCCACGTTGGATTATTCTGCCAATGGTCTGTTGTTTCGCCTCAGTTTTATTCATGTTTGGATTTCTGGGGCTGGTCGGTTGGAAAGTAACGGTGGTTTCTTCCAATTTCACTTCATTGCTACTGATCATTACCCTCTCTCTCTGTGTCCACCTGATTGTCCGCTACAATGAACTGCATGACGAAATCCCCGGTGCTGATCAAGCCACTATGGTCAAAGAAATGGTTCGCAGCAAAGCGGTTCCCAGTATCTATACCGCACTGACCACCATCGTTGCTTTTGCTTCTTTACTGACCAGCGATATCCGTCCGGTCATCGACTTTGGCTGGATGATGGCAATTGGCATCAGCTTTGCTCTACTGCTTTCATTCGCCATTTTCCCCGCAGGATTAATGCTCTATAAGAACCCGGTCAAATTCACACCACGCTTCGATATCACTGGAATTATCACCCGCACTTGCGCTCATTGGGTCGAATATCGCAGCAAATCAACCCTGACAGTTTTTGTCATTTTGGCTATTGTAAGTGTCATCGGAATTTCTAAATTAACGGTAGAAAATCGCTTCATTGATTACTTCAAGCCAACCACTGAAATTTATCAAGGGATGGAATTGATTGATCGACAGCTCGGTGGAACGACCCCGCTGGATGTCGTTATCGATGCAGACCCGGACTTTTTTACAGATAAAGCTCAAGAGGATGCATTTGCAGAAGATGATCCTTTTGAAGATGATTTCTTTGAAGAAGAGGAATCTGAGGCGGGTCTTTCCGGTAGCAGCTACTGGTATAACAGTTACCAGATTGACACCCTGAAAAATATCCATAACTACCTTGATGAATTGCCCGAAACGGGAAAAGTCCTATCGATGGCAACCACCATGATCCTGATGCAGCAACTGAATGAGGACCTCCCTCTGGACAACATCTCCTTAGCAGTGATCCACAAAAAACTTCCGGAAAGCATTAAGGCATCACTTTTCCGTCCCTACATGTCTGAAGATGGCAACCAGGTACGTTTCTCCTTACGGGTGATTGACTCGAATCCGAATCTGCGCCGCGATTCATTGTTAAAGAAAATCCGTCTCGATCTGACTGAAAAACTGAATATAAAACCGGAACAGATCCACCTGACCGGAATGTTTGTCCTTTACAATAATGTCCTACAAAGTCTTTTCAGCTCACAAATCATGACTATTGGTGTGGTCTTCCTGGTCATTATGGCAATGTTCATTATTCAATTCCGCTCTTTTCGTCTGGCAATCATCTCCATAATTCCGAACCTGATCTCTGCCGGGATGGTTCTCGGCTTAATGGGATTACTGAATATTCCTCTCGATATCATGACCATTACAATTGCAGCCATTACGATTGGGATTGCAGTTGATGATACAATTCACTACGTTCATCGCTTCAATGAAGAACTCATCATTGATGGTGATTATCTGGCAGCGATGAAACGCTGTCACGACAGTGTCGGGCGGGCGATGTATTACACCTCCATCACTATAATCATCGGCTTCTCGATTCTCACGCTGTCAAATTTTATTCCAACCATCTACTTTGGACTTTTCACCGGCTTGGCTATGTTGATTGCCATGTTCGCCAATCTGACTCTGCTGGCATTACTACTAATTTACTGGAAACCACGCAAAAAGGCTGAAAGCAAATGAAATAACTGGCACTCAACCGCTAAATAGGCTAAGGTGCGCGTCTTTTATCAAAATCTGCTGGCATCACTTTTTTTCGTGACCAACAAATTTGACTCAACTCAAAGTATTAACAGGAAAATTATGTCTGAAGAAAACAGTCCCGCTTTTAAAGATTTTGCCCTTGCCCCAGCCATTCTGAAAGTTATCGATGAAGTTGGCTATGAAACCCCATCACCGATCCAGGCGCGCAGTATTACTCCGCTGCTGGAAGGGCGTGATCTGCTGGGACAGGCACAAACCGGCACCGGTAAAACAGCGGCCTTTTCACTACCATTACTCAGTCGTCTGAATCCAAAGTTAAAAGCCCCGCAGATTCTGGTTCTAACTCCGACCCGGGAATTGGCACTACAAGTAGCCGAAGCGATGCAGACTTATGCCCGTCATCTCAAAGGGTTTCAGGTTCTACCAGTCTACGGCGGCCAAAATATGGGTCAGCAATTACGTCAGTTACAGCGTGGGGTTCAAGCTGTCGTCGGCACCCCAGGACGAATCCAGGATCATCTGCGGCGCGGAACTCTTAAGCTCGATAAATTGAGTTGCATCGTTATTGATGAAGCCGACGAAATGTTGAAAATGGGCTTTATTGATGATGTTGATCAGATTCTTGGATATGCTCCGGAACAACGACAAACAGCCCTTTTCTCGGCAACAATGCCGAAAGAGGTTATGAAGGTCGCCCGCAAACATCTGAACGACCCAATTGAAATCAAAATCAAAACTAAGACTTCAACTGTAGAAACAATTTCTCAGCGTTTCTGGCAGGTGAAGGGGTTGCACAAACTGGATGCACTGACTCGTATTCTCGAAGCGGAAGAGATCGATGGGATGCTGATCTTCGTCCGGACCAAAGTCGCCACTGTGGAATTAGCAGAAAAATTGGAAGCGCGGGGCTTTTCCAGTGCGGCACTCAACGGTGACATGACCCAGATGCTGCGGGAAAAAACCGTGGAACAGTTGAAAAATGGTTCCCTTGACATTGTTGTTGCTACCGACGTTGCCGCACGTGGCCTTGATGTCAAACGGATCAGCCATGTCGTCAACTACGACATCCCTTACGACACAGAAGCCTATATCCACCGGATTGGTCGAACCGGGCGGGCCGGACGTGAAGGGAAAGCAATCCTTTTTGTTGCGCCACGTGAAAGAAGAATGCTGGCAGCCATAGAAAGAGCGACCCGACAACCGATTAAAGCAATGGCGCTACCAAGCCGTAAAGATATCACCAATCGGCGCATCAGCCAGTTTAAGGAACAGATTTCAGCCGCAATGGAATCTGAAGATCTTGAGTTTTTTGAAGAGTTAATCGACGCATACCAGAGTGAATATGATATCGGCCACCGCAAGATTGCGGCCACCCTTGTCTATCTATTACAGAAAGAGCGGCCCTTAAATCCAGAGGAAGCCTTTGTTGAAGAAGTTCACGCAGCAGAACGTCCAGAGAGAAGTGCCTCTCCGAGACGCGAAAGAAAAACCAGCGACGATCAAATGCAAACCTACCGGATTGAAGTTGGTCGGAAGCATGGTGTGGAACCAGGAAATATCGTCGGAGCCATCAGCAACGAAGGAAAACTCAACAGCCGCGATATCGGCAGAATCCGTCTATTTGATCAATTCAGCCTGGTCGATTTACCGAAAAATCTGTCTCAGGACGTATTGCATAAGTTGAAAGGTGTCTGGGTCTGCGATGAACAATTACAAATCAGTCCTGATGCCGGATCGTACAAAACAGCAGCAAACGACTTTTCCAAGCGGAGGAAGTTTGGCAAGGAGAACAGTGGATTCAAGAAATACGGTTCCCGTTCCCAAAAACCTGCGGGAAAACGGCGAGGAGCACCTAAAAAATAAATTGACACCCGGTTATCGTTTCCCCGATATGAGCAACGGGGAAACGATCATCTTCAGTTTTTTCCTCTTTGGATTAGTATAATGATTAGTGGGTGATATTGTTGATATCCATAAGTTTACCGTACTCAAAATCCAATGATTGTGGCTTCCATTGGGTGTACCCGTTTTCTGGCGTGTAAGTTAACTCGCCGAAATAAATTGCACCATTTACGTAATATAAATCCACACGGATATGAGGATACCCCAAGCTTAAAGTCTCAGCAATATGAACCATTTCTTGCAACCCGTCAGGCTTTACAAAGGGGATGCTGGGGCGTGGAACATCGTTAAAAAAGTCTACCGGATTCCTCTCCCATTTTAAGTTGTAATATTCCCTGACATGACAGCCCTCACGCTTACCCTCTTCTACCGACAAGAAAGCTATCTTGCCGTGAAAACAGTAAAACTTATAATCCTTAATAGGGTGGCCGTTCTCTTCTAGATACTCCTCAGCAATGATTTTTACAGATATCTTTCCGTAATGAAACTGACCATCTTTGTGGCCAAATTTCATCAACATGGTTTTTCTTACGTTCTTTTCAAATTCAGGAATCGAAAAATTCAATTTATCTTTTACAAACCACATATACTTTGAGCCTGAACCATTATTTAATTTCAAAATAAATTTATGAGGAAGTTTTCCCCAATCGATATCTTCGGGTTTATCCCAACTGCCATAAAGAGAAACTAGATGCCGACCGAAGCCTTTTTCGACAAGGAAATTCCTCACAGCATATTTATCAGCCCGCTGAATGACTTTTTTATCAAAATTAATATGATTCAACTTGAGCCACTGTATTTTTTCACAGTAGCTTCTCGGTTTTTTAAAGTTAGGGAGATAGCCCAGTTTCTTATTAAACTTCTTCTTAATCCTGATACGGGCACGAAAAACATCAAAAAAATGCATTTAATCTAGCCTTTCTAAAAAAAGGTACAAAGATTCAAACATAAATATCAATAAATACTTTTCAGAGAAGCAACACTAATCTAAATAGGTTACGATAGTATTGAAAAAAAGATAATAAAGCACTATCTGATAGCGCTAGAGATTTCTCCAGATCAGACTATTATCTCAATCTCAAAAGGTTTCCCAATGGAAAAGTGGCTGAATCTACAAAATGGCAGTGATATCCGCGGTGTTGCAATTGCGGGTGTCAAAGGACAAACAGTAACATTACATGATCCTATTGTTCGCTCCATTGGCTTCGCTTTTGCACAATGGCTTTCGGAGCGGCTTGGAAAACCGGTTGATCAACTCAAAATTTCAGTTGGTCACGATTCACGTATTTCTGCCAACCAAATTAAAACCAGCATTTTTCAGGGGCTTACAGCTGCAGGGTCAGTGGGTTTCGACTGTGGGCTAGCCTCCACTCCGGCGATGTTTATGTCGACTGTGTTTGAAAACCATGGGTACGATGGCTCCATGATGCTAACCGCCAGCCACCTGCCGTTCAACCGCAACGGGGTGAAGTTTTTTCTCCGTGAAGGGGGTCTGGAAAAGAAAGACATTACCAAAATTTTAACCATTGCCTCTAAAATCGGTAAACTCCCCGGTTTGCCCGCTGTCAACGCAACCCAGGTTAACCTGATGGACGATTACGCTGCCCATCTCGTTACTGTTATCCAAAATGGAACTGGCGTTGCAACACCGCTGGACGGTCTGAAGATTGTCGTCGATGCCGGAAACGGTGCGGGCGGCTTTTTCGTTGATAAGGTTCTTCAACCCCTCGGCGCAGATACCACCGGGAGTCAGTTTCTGGAACCTGACGGGATGTTTCCCAACCATATTCCCAACCCCGAAGATAATGATGCCATGGCAGCAATCATTGCCGCAGTAAAAGACAATGGTGCTGACTTCGGGATTATTTTTGATACTGATGTTGATCGTGCCGGGGCGGTCGATAAAAATGGGACCCCGATCAATCGCAACCGCTTTATTGCCCTTATGGCAACCATTGTTCTTGAAGAACATCCCGGTTCGGTGATCGTCACCGACTCGGTGACCTCAACCGGGCTCAAATGGTGGATCGAAGAAAAGCTCGGTGGTATACATCACCGCTTTCAGCGCGGTTACCGTAACGTCATCAACGAAGCGATTCGCCTCAACGGTGAAGGAAAAGAGTCCTTTTTAGCACTGGAAACCTCCGGTCACGGCGCACTCAAAGAAAATTACTTTCTCGATGATGGTGCCTACCAGATCGCCAAAATCCTGATCAAAATGGCACAGCTTAAAACCGACGGAGAGACAACAATTGATCAACTGATCGCCGATCTTCCTGAACCGGTCGAAGCGGCAGAATACCGCCCGAAGATCAAAGCAGCCGATTTCAACGTCTACGGCACTTCGGTCCTTGAAGGGTTTGCGAAATTTGTAGAAAAGAGTGAAGGGTGGAATTTAACCCCGAACAGCTATGAAGGGGTTCACGTCACCTGCGATGTAACGGCCGGCAACGGATGGGCGCTGCTACGTAAATCACTCCACGATCCACAGCTACCTCTCAACATCGAAAGTGAAGAGAGCGGCGGGGTTGAAAAGATCGCCGTAAAAATCAAAGGGTTTCTTTCCGCTTATGAAGGGCTTGATCTGCCGGATATGTGAC
>JAOZQF010000066.1 GCA_029932345.1 Desulfuromusa sp.
GCGGCACCGACAGCCAGGATGTCACCATCAACATCGCCGGCAGTAACGATGCGCCGGTGATGACCATTGTTGATGTCACAGGTGATATCGCCGAGGGGACCACCCTCTCCGATAACGGCTCGATCACCTTTACCGATCTCGACCTCACCGATCTGCCGAGCGCGACTGAAGTGACTCTGTCGGTCAACACCAATGTGGTCGGCGGCTTGAGCATCACCCAGCAGGCCGATATCGAGGCCGCCTTCAGCATCAGTGCGGCGGCTGGCAACACCAACAACGGGACGATCAACTGGGACTACACCATCACCGAGGCTGAGTTGGATTTTCTGGCGGCGGGCGAGACGGTGACGGCGGTCTTCACCATCACTGTCGATGACGGCAACGGCGGCACCGACAGCCAGGATGTCACCATCAACATCGCCGGCAGTAACGATGCGCCCACGGTCTCGGCTGTGACTGTTACAGTGAACGAAGATGATGCCGCCGTTAATGGCAGCTTTATGGTCGCCGATGTCGATACCACTGATACCCACACTTTCACCCTGACCAGTACACCGGCAGATGGTAGTGTCATCAACAACAACGACGGCACCTTCACCTTTAATCCGGGTGAGGATTTTCAAGACATGGCTGACGGTGACACCCGCAACGTCACCTTTAACTACACTGCCAGCGATGACAGTGGCACCGGTAATGACACCAGTGCCACCGGCACAGTCACCATTACGGTGACCGGCAGCAATGAAACGCTCCCGGGAGGCTCTACGGGTAACGATGATTCGACCACAGATACTGGTTCAAATGACGATAATTCTGGTGGTGGAACAACTGATAATCCAGATTTCGAACAGCCGGAGACTGAGGTCGAAGAAGATACCACCGCGCCTCTGGAACCATTTATATCCGCAGGTGGAGAACAATTGCCACTATATGATCTGGAAGATACTGGTCAGACTGAAGAGATTCTCTATTTAACCGATGATGAGGGTGGTGATGGTGAAACAGCCGAGCGTGAAAAATCAAACGAATTTATCTATTTTGATGATACGCTATATCAGGAGATCAGTGCGGGAAGACATCTGAACTTCAATTCCGGAATAAATAGAAATGCCAATGATTTTAATACCAGCAATGAAATTGATTTTACGGACAACAGTTTACAACAGATTGTTGAACAGGGGGATTACGATCTGCTGCGCGCTGAGATTGATGAAGCATTTGATGCCGAACAGCGTGCTGAGTCGGTCAGAACCAATATTATTACTGCAACCACAGCAACATTCACTGTTGGTCTGGTGACTTATCTGCTTCGCGCCGGTTCGCTGGTGGCAAGCATGGTATCAACACTGCCACTGTGGCGTGGCTTTGATCCAATTGTTATTGTGGCGAGAAAAAAGAAGAAGAAAGATGAACCAGAAACCCCGGATGCTACTGAACCTGGATCAGAAACCCTTTTTGATAGTGAGCCAGAATGATACTTAAATCTCCGACCATGCGACTGAGCCTCGCCTTGGTTCTACTGCTGCTCAACCTCCTGTTTTTGGCCAACTTGCTCGGATTCCTTCCAGACAAGGCCAAAGGAACTCTTGAGTTGCGTAAAGGGCTGAGTGAATCTCTGGCTCTGCAATTTTCTACAGCGGCAGATCAAGGTGAATTGCAGTTAATCCAGAACACGCTACGGGCGGTCGTGGAACGAAATAAGGATATCCGTTCTGCTGCGATCCGAACCGTTGACGGAAAGTTACTGGCACTGGCAGGAGAGCACCTTGCCCACTGGAAACCCCAGGCTGATGGGAAGTCGACACCAACCCATGTCCTGGTTCCCGTGTATCGTCAAGGAAAGAAATGGGCAACAGTGGAGATCCGCTTTGCACCTCTTTGGACCAGCAACTGGTTGCAGGGTTTCACCGACTCTTTTATCGGAATGTTGTTGTTCCTCGGTCTGAGCAGTTTTCTCTGTTATTACTTTGTCATCAAGAGAACCTTGCGTGAACTTGACCCATCTGCAGTTATCCCTGAAAGGGTGCAAAAAGCCTTTGATGTGCTGCAGGAAGGGGTTTTGATCCTTGATGAAAAAGAACATATCCTGATGGCAAATAAAGCATTTGCCAAATTGTTCGGAAAATCACCCAAGGCTCTGATTGGACTAAAAGGTTCAGAGCTGGGCTGGGCAGATTGTCATACCAAGAAACAGGTCGCGCAGCTCCCCTGGCTTAAAGTTCTGCTGGAAGATGAAGAGCAGAAAGGTGCTTCGCTGCGCTTGCTGGATAACTTTGGTAACGAAATAAAACTGACCGCAACTGCTGCAAAGGTAACAGATAACAACGGAAACTGCCGTGGCAGTTTAGTGACATTTGATGATATCACCCAATTGGAAGAGAAAAATTTTGCCCTCGCTGAACTGGTGGAACAACTTCAGTTGAGTAAAGAGGAGATTCAGTACAAAAGTGAGGAGCTGGAATTTCTCGCTAACCGTGATCCGATGACTCTCTGTTTAAATCGACGTTCATTGGATCGGCAATTTGAGGCACTGTTTACCAAAGCGAAGCTTGAGGGGAAACAACTTTCCTGCATGATGCTGGATATCGATCTGTTTAAATCGGTCAACGACCGCTTTGGTCATTCGACCGGTGATCAGGTTATCAAGGCAGTGGCCGATGTGCTGAGGAGTTTCACTTCCGATATCGACCTGGTAGGACGTTATGGTGGTGAAGAGTTCTGTGTGGTTCTGCCGGATCAGGATCTAGAGAATGGGATGAAAATTGCCGAGCGGGTCCGGGAAGACATTGAACAAAATGCCTGTGGCGGAGTCAAAATCACTGTCAGTCTGGGGGTCTCCTCGCTGGAGCAAAAAGCCATCAAACCGGAGGAATTAATCAATCAGGCGGATAAAGCCCTCTACGCAGCGAAGCGAAGTGGTCGAAATCTGGTTATCAGCTGGGGAGACAGTGACTCACTGAATACCACTATGGCTCTTAAAGATAATCAGCAAAAGACGTCCATCGTGGGTGAAGGGGCCAGTCAAGACCTACTGCAACGAAGAGTTAAAGAACTTGAAGGGCTGCTGGAAAAACGGACTCGCGAATTTGAACATTTTGAGATGTACGATATCCAGACGGGTCTGCCAACCCGCTCTCTGTTTGAAGACCGGATCGCCCATGAAATTGCCCGGAGCAAGCGGAGAGATACACTGGTCGTTGTCCTGTCAATGACTATCGATACGATCAAGCGGGTTTATGAAAGTATGGGATATGGGGCGGCAGAGCAACTGGTCAAGTCGTGTGGCAGTCGCCTGAATGATGTCCTGCGTGAGGATATCGATACCGTCACCGTCCTTGAAGATGAAAAAAGTAAAAACTCTATCTCTTTGATCAATCAAGCTGAATTCGGGATTCTGCTGACAGATATCAAACAGATTGATCATGTCACATGGGTATTAAAACGGTTGCAGAGCGCATTTGACAAGCCCTTCACGATCAAGAAACAGGAGATGTTTGTCAACACCTTCATTGGCATCAGCGTCTATCCCCACGATGGTGAGACGGTGGAGGATCTCTACAGCAGTGCTGTCAGTGCATGCAGTCATGTGCAGAAGTTGAATACGAAAAAACGTTACCTGTTTGCGACGCATGATATCAACACTATGGCAGCCCAACAACTGCAGATAGAGAGCAATCTCCACACCGCAATTGACAATGATGAGTTGCAACTACACTTTCAACCTCTGGTTGAGACGACCAAAGGGCGAATTGTTAAGTTTGAGGCACTGCTGCGTTGGCATAACGACCAACTGGGCTCTATCCCTCCAGATAGTTTTATTCAGGTCGCGGAGATGTCTGGACAGATTGATAAAATTGGTGACTGGGTTCTCTATCATGCCTGCAAACAACTCAGATCGTGGTTGGATAATGGAATAGCAGTCGAATCGATAGCGGTAAACCTTTCCGGGATACAGCTACAACAGCGAAATCTGGCACACCGAATTGAGAAGCTTCTACAGCAATTCAACCTGGAAAGTCACCATCTTGAAATTGAGTTAACCGAGAGTTCGTTGATCAACTCTTCTGATGCATCCTTCACCGTACTGGAACAGTTTAAAGAGTTGGGCATCCGTATTACAATAGATGACTTTGGTACCGGTTATTCCTCTCTGGCTTATTTGAGGAAAATCCCCCTATCCTGCGTTAAAATAGATCGTTCCTTCGTGATGGAGATCGGCAAGGATAAAAATACTGAAACATTGATCGCGTCTATTGTTTCAATGGCGCATAGTCTGGGTCTGGAAATCGTCGCAGAAGGGGTTGAAGAGCAGTTTCAGGCCGATCATTTAAGTGCTTTGGGTTGTGAATACCTCCAAGGCTATCTGTTTGGGAAACCGGTCCCACATGAGGAAATTCCAGCTCTCATGGAACGGGAATACACTATTGCGGCAACTGGTTAAGGTCGCCGATGAATATGGATGATTTAATCCAAAAAATCAGGTCAGCGGCACAACAGGTCACTCTGCCGGAAATTTATCTGCAACTGCAAGAGTTACTTGCTGATCCACATCACACCATGGCAGAGGTCGCTCTGCTGATCAATCGCAACCCTGGTCTGTCGATGCGCTTCCTACTCATAACCAACAGCCCCCAGAATGACCAAACGGCTAAAATTGAAAGAATTGGTCGGGCAATAAGTTTACTCAACACACAGCAGATTCATGACATTATCCTTTGCGCCTCTGTTGCAGAAGCATTTGACGGAATCATCAACGATACCTTCGACATGAAACAGTTCTGGCAACGCAGCGTCTATTGCGCCTTTACCGCGCGACAACTGGCGACCGAGTGTGGGGTGAAATGTGAGCAACCTTTCCTGCTCGGCCTGCTTGCCGATATTGGTCATCTGTTTATGTATCTTGGAATCCCGGAACAATCACAGCAGGCGATTCTTCAGGCAACCAGAGAGCAAAAAGCACTTTATCTGGTCGAAAGAGAACAGTTTGGTTTTGACTATGCCGCAATCGGGGGGATGATGATGAAAGAGTGGTCATTGTCGAAAAGCTTACAAATCCCAATCACATTCCACACCGAACCGAACCAGGTCAGACTCTATACTTTTGAAAGTGGACTCCTCCATATTGCATCTTTATTGGTACAGGCAGACCTTGAGGCGGGTGAGTTTGGTGAAGGGGTCTATGCGGTAAATCAAAATGCCCTGAAAATGACAGGTTTAACCTTGGAACGCTGTCTGGAGGCCCGAGATATTGCAACAAAACAATTAAAATCGTCACTTAGGGTATTTTAAGTTAGATATTTAATTAGTTTTGTATTATGATAAAAATCTATGGGATACAAACGGGTACAATATAATTGTCTTTATCTGCTATTTGCCTCTCTCTTCCTGTTATTTACAGCACTGGCGGCACAAGCGACAACCCTCCCTGATTCTGTTGACCAAGCGCTGCAAAGTAATCCACAACTGCAATCTCTGATCTATAATCAACGCGCCCTTGAGTACGATCTGAAACAGGCAAAGGGGGGATATTTCCCAACCATTGACCTGCTACTTGGTTATGGAACAGGTCAATTCAGCGATGATTTCACCCGCCGCTCTGATACCGATCCTGATGATGACGACTGGAAATCACGCAGCAATGCATCCATTGAACTCACCCAGAAAATTTATGATGGAGGTGAAACCGCCGACCGGGTCTCAATCAGTGAGGCACAACTCAGTTCGGCAGACTATTGGACCAAGGCAACGGCACAAAATGTCGCATTAGAAGCAATAACGGCCCATTTAAATGTTTTTAAACACCATGAATTGATTTCACTGGCCGAAAAGAATCTGCAGATTCATCATAATTTCTATCAATCATTAGCGGATCGTGAGAGAGCGGGGACTGGTAGTCTTGCCGATGTCAGCCAGGTACAGGCACGGTTGGCACGGGCAGAATCAACTCTTTACTTAAGTCAGGCGGATTTCTACCGGATCTCTGCCGAATATATTAAAGTGGCTGGCGTAGCACCAAAGAACCTGACTTACGCTGCAGATCCAGACACAGTGCCAAGTGAACTTGCAACAATTTTGCAACGTCTGCAACAGCATAATCCCGAGTTACTGGCGGTTTCTGAGGAGATAAAAGAGGCCAACTCTCGTTTAACTTTGGCACGGGTTAATTACAAACCTAAAATCGATCTTGAATTGAGCAGCCACTATGCTGACAATGTGGATGCAAATGAGTCATGGCAGAACAGCAATACTGCAATGCTTAATCTTCGCTGGAATTTATTCAAAGGGGGACAAGATAAAGCCGGAGTCAGTTCAGCATTACAGCACAAGAGACAAAGTCAATCGAAACGGGCTGCAAAACTTGCTGAGCTCACAGCAGAGGCCGAGAGCACTTGGGCGGAATATACTTCATTACGGCGACAGAAAGCTGCCTATCTTGATGCGGTAAAGTACAGCCGTAAAACTTTTGAAGCCTATTTGAAACAGTTTTCTTTCTCACAGCGTAGCTTGCTTGATGTCCTCAGTGCTGAAAACGAATATTTTCAATCTGCCGTGCGACTGATCAGGGTTGACATCAATGCAACACTCTCAGCCTATCACCTGCTGGCACTCTCAGGGGATATCCGCCCTTCTGCTTGCACTGATACAGTTCCAGATTTTTATCACCAACTGACTCAATCACTACCGATGGGAAATGGATCAGCGGTGAAACCTGAATCGACACCCCCTTCAGCAACAAAACCCACAGATGAGCAGCAGATCCAACGATTTGTCAAAACCTGGGTGAATGCCTGGCAAGGACGGGATATAACGACCTACCTGCGCAGCTACAGCGATGATTTCAGACCGTTAGATGGCAAAACTCACCAACAATGGCAAGAACAACGGATCAATGAGTTGACCGACACCACCTCTTTTGAACTGGAAATCAGTGAGCTGAATATTCTTAAAAGAACTGACTCCCTCTACCTGGCAAGGTTCATTCAAAGCTATCGCAGCAATCAACAAAAAGATGTTGTCAAAAAAGAGCTTTTGCTCGAGGACTCAGGAGATGATTGGAGCATTCTGCGTGAACAATCACAACCCGTACCCCAATCTGACAATGAGACTGCTGCACCTGAAGAGGCCATCTTGCCTGATGCCGCGATTGCGGCTCTGTCCGCTGATTTAACCCTACCCAAAACACTCAAAATTGGCCCCTGCCTTAACCGGGGTGAAGTAAACCGGGCTGAGGAGATTTTAGATCGCCATAAAATCGATTATCACCTAAGCACTGGTTCAGGACAAGTCGCTATGACCCACCTTCGGGAAGGGATTTATCCCGCTGCAGTTGCACAAAAACGGTTAAAAACCCTCAAACAGATGGACGTTTCTGCTTCTGTGGTACGAAAAGGGAAACAGCTGGCGGTCTACGTTGGTTCATTCCATGAAGAGGCTCGTGCCACAAATTTTGCCGAGGTTCTTAAACAAAAAAAAATAGAGGTTACACAAATTCGGGCAAAAGCTGAATTAAGTGGAAAAATATTGACAACCAAACCGTTGCAACAGAATGTCGCAACAGAGATTGCTGCTGAACTCAAAACCGCCCACCTCCCCGTGACAATATTTCAGCAGTAAAAGACCCCTCACAGTTTTGCAAGAGGGGATCTAAATCGTCAATCAATCATTGGAATATGTTGCTGAAGTGGGTATCGCAAGAAAAACCGCCAGACACATGGATCAGTACTATCCATTTCAATTTAGCGTGACTACTTTGTTGAGAACTGTAACCGATTTTTAAGGAAATATTTTTGGCATAAAAAAAGCTAGCGAAGAGTCGCTAACCGGTTAGTTTTATTGGTACGCCCGACAGGATTCGAACCTGTGACCTCTGCCTCCGGAGGGCAGCGCTCTATCCAGCTGAGCTACGGGCGCATGGGCTGTACTATATACGCTATCCTCCCATTTAATGCAACTGGAATTCACGACCCTGACCGCGCTGCTTTTGTGCTGATTATACCGAATCAAGGTCTCTCAACTAAGAAGCTTTTTAAATTACGATTGACGACAAGGCACCCTGATCAGCCAGTTTTCACTCGTCAATCATCTTTCTAACAATGCTGAATCATAGAAGGTTTTCTCACCCTAAAACATTGACTTGAAGTCGGTTGCAATTGACACAACTGCTTTTTTCCTGCTATAGCTTGCTGATAAACTATCGACTTCAGGGAGTGACAGATAAAATGGCGGAGCAAACCCGCAAAATCCTTTTTTCTCGCGAAAGAATCGCTGCAGAAGTCAAAAGGCTTGGTCAAGAGATCACCCGGGACTATGGTGATGAGGAGATCATGCTGGTTGGAGTCCTGAAAGGCTCCTTTTTGTTTATTGCCGACCTGATTCGGGAAATTGAAACCCCATCAGTGATCGATTTTGTTCGGCTGGCAAGCTATGGTTCCGGCACTCAGACTTCGGGTATCATCGAGTTTCGCAAAGGGCTTGAGATGTCGATTCGTGATCGTCATGTTATTGTTGTCGAAGATATTGTTGATAGTGGATATACTCTGGAGTGCCTCTATAACAAATTCCTGCTTCAGGAACCCCGTTCCTTAAAAGTCTGCACCCTGATTGATAAAAGAGCCCGGCGGGAAGTTGATATTGAAGCAGATTATATCGGTATCAGTATGGAAGATGGTTTTATCATTGGCTACGGGCTTGATCATGATGAAAGATACCGCAATCTCCCGGATATTTATCTGGTCGAGGAAACTTGACCAGCAGCAATAGAACTTAAACTTATTGGAAATGAGTCTATCCAGTAGCAACAGAAGCAGGCAGCCGAACAGTCGACTATCTGCATTTAAGCCCTAAACAAAGGAGAGCGCCTGATGATCATTGTTTGTCCCGAGTGTTCGACAAAATTCGATGTCAATTCCGATCGAATTCCTGATGGGGGAGCAAAGGTACGTTGTGCTCGTTGTAAACACGTTTTTCGAGCTGAAAAGCCCCTTGATCTGCAACCACAACATCCTGGTGAGGGAGACTTTTTTGCGGAAGAGGCAGTGACCGATTCCCCCATAGAGGAAACCTCCTCCAGCGAAAGTTTTGATGAACCAATTGCTGATGATTCTAATTTCAGTTATGACAAATTTCAGGAACTTGATTCGGAAGCGATGGACGAAGAAACTTTTACCTTCGGTGCGGAAACTGAGACGGAAAACGGAGATATTACCGACACAGAGTCAACTGAAAAATTAGACACGATTGAAAAGATTTTCATAGCAAAAGATGAAGATTCTGTGCCACCTGAAGCAGTTGCAGAAGAAGCGGTTGTCAATAAAACTAGCACCAAGGTGGAACCTCCGACGCAATCAAAAGTAGCATCGCGACCGGTTGAGAAGAAGAAAGGTGGTCCAATTTCCAGTATCATCCGGATCTTGTTACTGCTAATTCTGGCCATTCTTATTATTGGTGGCGTATTCGTCTATATCAATGGTCCCGATCAGTTAAATCAGACAATTCAACAAATTTTTGGACAACAAACGAATCGGCCGGTGCAAACCGGCCAGATCACCCTGAGTGAGTTGGAGGGGAAATTCATCAAGAATGAGCACGATGGTGATCTCTTCCTGATCCATGGAGAGGCAATCAATAACTTTTCACAACCACGTGCTGCAATTCAGGTCAAAGGGGTCATTTTTGATCAAAGTGGTAAGCCATTGCTGCAAAAGACGGTCTTTTGCGGCAACCCGATCAGCCTGCAAGAAATTCAAACCTTGTCATTTGTTGAACTGGAAAAAATCATGGGAAATCAGTTTGGCAAAGATCTCAGCAACATGAAAATTGAGAGTAAAAAATCCATACCATTTGATATTGTTTTCAAAGATCTACCGCAGAATCTCTCAGAATTCAGCGTCAAAGTCACCTCCTCAGAAGCAGTCACAAAATAACTCCCCCCTCCTCCTGGTCAAAACACTCCCAACAACGAATATCCTGATCAAAAACAATCATCATTCTTAGAATCATTTGGCGTTGAATAAATCAGTGAGATTGTTGATCTGGAAGCTGGTATCTCTGTCGGGT